>JBGSHH010000303.1:0-2659 GCA_041752355.1 Pirellulaceae bacterium
CTACGAACACTGGCTCGTCCGTCCCGACGACCTAACACGCGTGAACATCGCCTTTTTCAACGTCAACTCGGTGGTCAGTATTGGTCTGCTGATCGTTGGCACATTGGATTTGATTTGGTAGGGTGTGGCGAGGGACGAGCCGCACCTTTGCGATGCACTTCGCGACGAAGGTGCGGCTCGTCCCTCGCCACACCCTACCAAATCAAATCCAATGTGCCAACGATCAGCAGACCAATACTGACCACCGAATTCACGTTGAAAAAGGCGATGTTCACGCGTGTTAGGTCGTCGGGACGGACGAGCCAGTGTTCGTAGGCCAAAAGTCCAGCAACGGCCACCACACCAGACCAATAGATCCAGCCGAAATTGAGTTGCGGACAGAGCAGCGGCAAGGTGATCATCACGCCGATCATCGCTAAGTGGCAGAGCGCGGCCAACCGCAATGCCCCCGCGACGCCGAGCATCGTCGGCACGCTGCGGAGCTTTGCCTGGCGATCAAATTCATAATCCTGACAGGCGTAAATGATGTCGAAACCGGCGACCCACAGCAGCACGATCAGGCCCAGCATCACTGCTGGCAGGATGTCGAGCGGACGAACCCAGAGCACTTCGCCGCGCAAGGCGATCCACACGCAAATCGGAGCAAGCATGAGCGCCGCGCCGAGCCAGAAATGTGCCAGCGACGTGAACCGCTTGGTATAGCTATAGGCCATCAGAAACAGCAGCACCGGCACGGAGAGGATGATCGGCAGTTTGTTCGGCAAGAACAGCAGGGTCCCGGCGAAGAAGATTCCGGCCGAGACGAGCGTGAAGACGACCACAGTGCCGACAGACAGGATGCCTGCGGGAATGTGCCGCTTGCTCGTACGCGGATTGCCGGCATCAAGCTTGTAATCGGCCAGTCGGTTAAATGCCATGGCGGCGCTGCGAGCTCCGACCATGCACACCAGAATGCCGAGCAATTCCTGCCAACGGATGGCACCGAGTAGGAGCTTCAAGTTCGGAAAATACTCGTTGCGTAACGCGAGGATATCGTTGTAAGCAAAGTTGCTTTCCAAGTCTTCACGTGCGCGCACGTGCCACGCCATTACCGCCGCCAAAAGCGCAAACGGCAGCGCGAAGATAGTATGGCTGAAGCGGATCATCTCCAGCAGATGGCGAACGCGGTTAAACATTTTCGCCCCCCTGCTCTGCATCGGCTTGCCAGCGCTTCATCAAACTATGTTTAACGTCGAATTGATCGACGATCCGCGCCACGATGAAATCGACCAAATCTTGCAACGAATTCACGCCGTGATACCAGCCTGGCGAAGCTGGCAAGACAATCGCGCCGACCTCAGCCGCCCGCGCCATATTTTGCAACTGCACCACCGAGAGAGGCGTTTCGCGCGGCACCAGCACCAACTTGCGACGTTCCTTCAAATGGACATCAGCGGCGCGGTGAATCAAGTTGTCGCCTGTGCCATGCACCACGCCCGCCACGGTGCTGCCGCTGCACGGGCAGATGATCATGCCTGCGGTGAGAAACGAGCCACTGGCGATGGGCGTCATGAAGTCGGCGAAATGATGATAGGTCACACGCCCAATGGGCGGCGCGGCTTGCTGCTGGCGAACGTCGGCCAAACGCGGATCGGTGGGGCGAATGCTGAGGTTTAAGCCGAGACTGTCGAGTTGGAATTTGTCCAAGCTCACATCGAGGTTCAACTCTTGCTTGAACACCACCTTGCCGGAAGGGCTGATGACCAGATGCACATCGCGACCAGCATACAGCAGTACCTCCAGCAACCGTTGTGCGTAGACGGCTCCGCTGGCTCCGGTGATGGCGACGACGATGGGATGCATGTGAGTTGCGATTGTCATTCCAATAGTTACGCGTTACGCCGCCAACTTCTCCCCAGGCGATAAACCAGATTCAGCCCGCTGACAAAAACGCCTAATCCCACCGTTGCTGACAAAACCAAACCAGCTTGACGAACCGTCGAAGTCATGATCTCGCTGCCAGCAAATGCGATTTCCATTCCCAGGCAGATCGCGATGCCGGCAATGCTGCCGGCGGCAATCGTTAGCAGCGACAGCGACACGAGCACCACGACTTTGCTAGCGGAAAGCGGCACCGAACGATCCGACATGATCGGCGGTGATTGATACGGATTCGATGAAAGTGAGTCCGGCGAAGACATTCTTAAAACGGCAGGCTGGAAGCCTACCCCACGTTGTTACGATGGCGTTTCCAGGAGCGTGCGATTCGGACGAGGATTAAGACGCCTACGACTAGTGTCACTATGCCCGTGCCGAGCCCCAGAAAAAGTCCTGTTCCCATCGTCGCTTCAAAACTGGTCCCCGGCCGATCACCTACCACCTCCAACGTAGCCAAGCATGTCGCGAAGCAGGCCACAGCGGAGGCGGGAATCAACAACAGCGATAACAGCACCAGCGATATGATCTTACCGCCGGATAGCGTCGGAGAAACATCCGATTTGATCGGCGGCGATTCATACGGATTCGATGAAGGTGTGTCAGGCGAGGACATTGTTAGGACGGCAGGCTGGAAGCCTACCCCACCTTACTTCTGACCGATGTACAACGTCGCGATGCCGAAGGTGAGCGGATGAAACGTCACGCTGCTCAGGCCGGCAGCGGTCATGCGATCGGCTAGCTT
>JBGSHH010000304.1:0-2821 GCA_041752355.1 Pirellulaceae bacterium
CGTTGCTGGGCTTAAAGAAAATTGAATCCGGCAATTGCCACTGGCGGGATTCGAACCCACACGCCCGGTTGAGCGCCGGACCGCCTTGCAGCACTCCGGGTGTCTGCCAATTCCACCACAGTGGCGAACCATCCCTCCACCTTACCGCGCACGAAAACGCCCCGCCAGCGTCGTGGCGAGCCTCGTCGAGTGACATTCCTTTATTCACCTTCCTCCTCGACGCCGCCGCTGGATCCAACGATCCACCACCCCGGTTTGCACCTGCGTGCTGGTGGCTGACATTTCCAACCGCGCGGCGCCGTCGTGGCCCGTGTGGAGGACTTCGGCGCCGTTGCTGCGATAGGCGTCGATGACTTCGCTGGCGTCGCGCGAGCGCGAACCGCTGATCACCACCCACGCAGGCGTGGACCATTGCGCGAAGCCGCGCGGATTGCTGCGCGTGCTGCCGTGATGCGGAGCCATGACGACCTGACACGGCAGCGGTTCTTCGGCCAACACATCTTCCAGCCCCGGCGTTTCCAAATCGCCGGGGAGCAGCACGCGCTGTCCAGCCAGATCGAGCGAAAGCACGATACTACAGGCGTTGTCGCTGCCGAAAAACCCGCGACGCGGCGGATGCAGCACTTCGCAAGTAATCCCGTCGCCGAACTTCAGGCGTTGGCCTTGCTCGACAACGACCAGCGGCACGCCGTGCTGATTGATGCCGGCATGCAACGCTTGAATAGCTTGACTTTGACTCTCGTCGGCAAACATCATCGGCGAGACGTAAATCTGCCCGACGGAAAATCGTTCGAGCACTTGTGGCACCGCGTTATAATGATCGGCGTCGGCATGGGAGATGACGATGGCGTCCAGATGCGTGATGCCGCGCGACCAGAGCACCGACGAAATCGCTCGCGCCGCGCCTGCTGGCGAACCCATGTGGCCAGCGTCATAGAGAATCGTCTTGCCATTGGGGAGTTCCAACAGCACGCTCGTCCCATGCCCGACCGCGATGAAGGTGGTGGCCAGCTTTGGTTCGCGATCCTGCCACGTCCACAGCGGCGAGCGCACGGAAGTTGCACTCCCCACCGCGACCCATAGTACGACCAGCGTCAACGCCCAATACCAACGCGGTCGCCAGTTGGGTAGCCAGACATAGATTGCCAGCGACAGATAAAACACAATCACCCACCACAGCGCTGGCCCCGGCACGTACACATAGCTCCAAGGCAAGCTTTCGCCGATGCGAATGCAGTTCTCCACGAGCCAGAGACTGCGATCGCAAACCGCGCCACAGAGCTGCCCCAGCGGCGGCACCAGCCAACCGGTGATCAAAGTTGCGAAGCCTGCCAACAGCGCGACCGTGACCGGAATCCAGATCAGCGGATTGAGCCAGAGCGCCGACAGCGACATGACGTGAAAGCGATAGAGCGTCAGCGGCAGCGCGACCAACCAAATGCAAGCGCCGGTCAGCCACAGTCGCCACACATAGAACAGGACGAACTTGCTCCACTTGATATGGCGTGGCTCATGCGCTGCCAACCACCGATCGAGCGGATCGGTGGGACGTTTGATGACGAGCAATGGCCCGCAATAAATCAGCGTGGTCACGGCCAGGAACGAGAGTTGTGTGCCGATCTGAAAGAACTGCGTCGGATTCATCGCCAGCACGAACAATCCGCCGGCGGCCAATGCATTGAGCGGCGGCGTCGGTCGCCCTAGCCAGCGTCCACAGCAAATCACCACCACGAGAATCGCCGAGCGCACGACCGGCGGCTGCGCCTCAGTCACTAATGCATACAACAGCACAAACACCATCGCCGCCGCAATGGCACCCCGACGCGACAACAGGCCGGTGCGCATCACCAACCAAAAACCGTAGGCCAAGAAGCCGACATGCACGCCGCTAATCGCCAGAATGTGGATCGTACCCGTCAAAAAGAACTGTTGCGTTTGGTCGTAGTCAATCTGCTCACGCGCGCCGACCAACAAGCCGGAGGCCAGGCCAGCGCGTTCGGGCGCGATGCTTTTCCAGAGTACCGCGCTGAGCGATTGTCGCGTCGCTTCCAGCGCTCGTCGCCAGTTCCACAGCGAGCCGGCGCGGACGAGCTCCACGCAATTCGGCGAGGGCGCGCTGAGCCGGACAAGTTGGCGATCCACACGCTGATGCGCGGCCGAATCGAATTCACCAGGGTTCTGCGCCGGTGGCACGCGTTGCATGAGCACGGTCAAACGCACGCGATCGCCTGCCTGCACTCCCAGGAGATGGCCATCGATGATCAGTTCCGCGCGGCCGGAAATCGGTTGCCAGGCGGCGCGATGACGAATGCGATCGGCCGCGAACACCAGCCGACAATGATCCCCTTGGGGAATGATGTTGAGCGGGTCGCGCCGCGGCGCAGGCTGGTGGCGAACATTTGACAGCGCGGTTCCTTCCACGCAAACCGGCACGATATCCAGCCCCACGCTGCGTCCCAGTTCATCCGTCGGATAAATCTGCCACCAGGCATGATGCCAGGCGGCGAAGCCACAACTCCAAGCGAGCAACAGCGGCGCGATTGCGATGCTGCGCCAGCGCACGCGCGCCAGCAACATCCAAGTCGCGAGACAGGCCAGCGTGAGCAGCAGCCATTGAGTCAAACTCAACGGGCAATAGCGATCTGCGACAATACCCAGCGACGCCGCGACCAGGAGCAGTACCAACGGCTGATGCTGGGCCGTTTGTACGTCTTCGCGCGGCAAGATGGGATCGATGACCGTCGCCATAAGCTCGAGCCTGGTCCGCCAAGATACTTTAGTCCGCCAAGATACTTTAGTCCGCCAAGATTCTTTAGTCCGC
>JBGSHH010000305.1:0-4262 GCA_041752355.1 Pirellulaceae bacterium
TGTCTTGGCGGTGCAAGGTGTATCAGGCGAAGCGAAGCATTTGGAAATAGCGCTTGAGCCCAGCCCAGGCGATCGACCGCTGGTGCGAACAACTGTCGTATCCGAAAGTGCGCTGGTGGAGAAGGATCTCGCACAATACGACGCCGTCTTTCTCTGCAATGTCGCCCGTTTCAGTCGCGATGAGGCGGCGGTCCTGGATCGCTATGTGAAGCAAGGGGGCGGGTTGATCTTGTTTCTCGGCGATCAGGTGCAGCTTGATAGCTATAACGAGCAGCTCGGCGAAACGCCGACGCGCTTGTTGCCTGCGAAGCTCGAATCGCTGGCCGCTACTGGCGATTATCATGTGAATCCGCTGGCTTATCGGCATCCCATTGTGTCGGTGTTTGAGAATCACGAGCGGGCCGGTTTGCTCACCACGCCGGTTTTCAAGTATGTGAAGCTCACGCCGATCGACACGACGAAATCGCGCGTGGCGCTAGCGTTCGATTCCGGCGATCCGGCCATCATCACCGAGAACTTCGGCCGTGGGCGAGTGATTTTGGTAGCGACGGCGGCCTCGAGTCAATCGCTCGATCGCGCCGCAACTCCACCCACACCTTGGACCGCGCTCTCCACCTGGCCAAGCTTTCCGCCGCTGGTGCAGGAGACCTTGGCCTATGCTATCGCGGGTCAACGCTTGCAACGCAACCTGCAAGTGGGCGACGACATCTCTGGCGTGCTGCCGGGCGCGACCGCTCAGCAGACGGTGCAACTCGTTGCGCCCGACGGTCGCAATGAGCGCGTGCCCTTAAAGATTGCTGGTGATAGCGCTGGCTGGAGCTTTGGCGAAACGCAGTTAAGCGGTTTCTACGAAGCGAAGCTCGGTCCTCCGCGCGATGAGTCGCAAGTCTTCGCAATGAATGTCAACACGCGTGAAAGCGATCTGGAACGGGTCGATCCAGAGACGCTCCCCAATCAATTCGCGCGCGACTTGCAAGCCACTTCGCCGCAAGCGGTGAGCGCGGCTATCGGCAGCACGCATCCGGCGGAATTGTTTCGCTATTGTCTTGGCGGAGTACTGGCGTTGCTACTCGTAGAGACCGTGCTGGCATGGCGGTTTGGGAGTGGCGCGCGATGAGCGATTTTTCCAGTATGCTGCGCCGCGCCCTCGATCGCCTGCTAGGTGGCGATCCGGCCGCGCATGGCGAAGGGGTGGAAGTCACGCTGGTGCAAACCTGGAGTTGGCCCACTTGGGCGGTGCTCGTGTTGCTGATCTCTGCCGTGGCGCTGGTGCTGTTTGTTTACTTTCGCGAGCGGATCGCGGGGGCACGTTGGTGGCGCGGCGTTCTGATCGCGCTGCGCGTGGCGATTATCGCGCTGGTAATTTTCATGCTGTACGGCTGGATGCGGCATCGCCATCGCACCGACTTGCCCGACGCCGTGGTCGTACTCGATCTTTCGACCAGCATGGCCGTCAGCGATCACTACGAGAGCGCCGCCGCGCGCGCGGCGATGGACAATCGCGTCCGCGCCGCCGGTTTTAGCGAAGTTTCCCGCATCAATCTGGCCAAAACGCTTCTGCTGGAGAACGACGCCGAACTGTGGCGCGAACTCGACGAGCGCTACAACTTGAAGTTCTATTTCATCGGCGAAGCGATCCGCGCGCAAGTCGGCACCCTCGCCGAACAGCGCGACCAACTCGCCCATCAAGAAGCCGACGAGCCTGCCAGTCGTCTCGGCCGTGGCCTGCGCGACATCATGGAAGCGCAACGTGGGCGACCGACGGCGGCGATGGTCGTGATGAGCGATGGCATCACCACCGAGGGGCGCACGATCGGCGAGGCAGCCGACTACGCACGTCGAAAGGCGATTCCGCTCTTTACGGTCGCACTGGGGAGCGATCGCGCACCGCGCGATTTGCGCTTGGCCGACTTGCTCGTCGATGAAGTCGCCTTCGTCGGCGATTTGCTCAACTTCGATTTTAAAGTCACTTCCGCCGGCTTCCCCAATCAAACGGTGAATGTGCGACTCAAACAAGCCAATTCCAGCGCGATCCTGGCGGAGAAGCAAATCACGCTGGGTGAGGATGGTGCCACCAGCAGCGAACGACTCAGCTTTCGCCCGACCGAAAAAGGGGAAATGGAATTCGTCATCGAAGCGGAAACGCTCCCCGGCGAAGCCAACATCGCGAACAATCGCCTCACCGCCACTGTCCTCGTGCAAGATGAAGCCATTCGCGTGTTGCTGGTGCAAGCCTATCCCAACTACGAATATCGCTATCTCAAGAATCTGCTAGAGCGCGAACTCAACACCCCCAAGCCCGATCGTCCCGCCGACGACCTGGGCTTTCGCGTCGTACTGCAAGAAGCGGATCCAAAGTACGATCAGTTCGATAAGACCGCGCTGAAGGATTTTCCCGTTCGCCGCGAGGATCTATTTCAATACGATGTGCTCATTTTCGGCGATGTGAACCCGACGTTCTTGAGCCGCTCGATGATGGAGAACATTCGTGCGTTCGTCGAGGAGCGCGGCGGCGGTGTGATTTTCATGGCGGGACCACGCTATACGCCGCAGGCCTATCGCGACACACCGCTGGCGGCTTTGTTTCCGGTCGATCTAAATACCATTGTCACGCCAGACCCGTCGCAGCCGATCAAACAAGGCTTTCAACCGCGACCCACGCCGCTGGGCGTTGCCAGTCCGCAGTTGCAATTGGGCGACTCGCCTGCCGAGTCGCTGCGAGTCTGGAGCGAGAAATTGCCGCCGCTCTATTGGCTGCAAGAAGCCAACGACCTGCGTCCCGGGGCGCGCGTGCTGGTCGAACATCCCACGCGCACCAACTCGACGGGGCAGAACTTGCCTGTGATCGCGCTCCAATTCGTCGGCGCCGGTAAGGTGATCTTCCATGCCACCGATGAAACGTGGCGTTGGCGGTTTCGCGCGGGGGACGCTTACTTGTCTCGATACTGGATTCAAACGATACGCTATCTCAGCCGCTCAAAACTGCTCGGCAGTAATCGGCAAGTCGAACTGACCGCTGATCCCTCTTCCGCGCGGCGCGATGAAGCGGTGCGACTGCGCGTGCGGTTTTTGGACGATCGACTCGCGCCACCACAAGACGACGGCGTCACGGTCGTGCTCGAACGCGAAGGGGGCCAACGCAAGCAATTTAATTTGCATCGCGATGCGGCCGTACGCGGTCTGTTTGAAGGGACCGTCAGCAACTTAGCGCAAGGTCGTTATCGGGCTTGGGTCGCCGCACCCAGTTTAGAAGGCAAACCGCCCGCAGCACAGTTTGACGTGATCGAGCCGCCTGGCGAAAAGAGTCGCTTGGACACCGATACCGCTGACTTACGCTTGGCTGCCGAGAAGACGCAAGGAAGATTCTACACCTTTGAGACCGCCAACAAGCTGCTACGCGACCTGCCTGACGGGCGACAGGTGCGGATTGAGTCAATGCCTCCGCAGGCCGTCTGGAATTATCCGCTGTTGGCCGGTTTGTTTGTGGTGCTCTTGGTGAGTGAATGGCTGTTGAGGAAGTATGTCGGGTTATTGTGAGTTAGTCGATCGGTGCGGAATGCTCGAAAGAGGGCGTCCCGCCTGCCGTACCACAATATGTTCTCGAATCGCGATTTGCCAGAAATGGTTCGCAAACAGTAATATACACGTACTAACACGGCAGGCAGAACGCCTGCGCCACGAGACCCAATCATGCATCCACTCCAACAGCGCGTGCGACGAATCGCCTTGATGGCGAAGCGGTTGCGCTGGCAACTGGCGCTGGGATGGCTAGTGGCCACAGGCTTGCTCTGCCTGTTGGTGTGGGGATTTGTCGATTCCCTACTGCATGTGCAAGAGGCAGGCGTTCGCGTCATCGCCAGTGCGGCCATCTTGGGGATCGTCGGCGCAGTTGCCTGGCGACTGGTGCGACCGACCGCCAAGCATTCGGCTGGCGAATTAGTGGTGGCGCAGCACATCGAACGTCACTTTCCCGCGTTAGGCGATCGCTTGTCTTCCTCGCTGGCGTTTTTGACGCAAGACGAAACCGATGCCACGGCCGGCTCGACATCGCTACGTCGCGCCGTAATCGCCGATACGAGGGCTCGCACGGATAATCTCGATTTCGGCGCGGTGATCGATGCGCGCCCGGCGCGGCGCGCGTGAATCGCGGCGGTCAGTTTGCTCGTCATCGCAGGCATCATCACGCTCATCAGTCCCTCCTCCACCACGCTCGTCCTCACGCGCACGTTCTGGCCCTGGACTACCGCCGCGTGGCCGCGCCG
>JBGSHH010000306.1:0-5895 GCA_041752355.1 Pirellulaceae bacterium
CCGCTGCCCATCTTGAACTTGCCTGCCGGAATGAGCACCAGTTCCATCTTTACCCCGCCGCCTAAGTCTGCCGCAAGCCTTTTCGGCAGTTCTTGCTCCTCGCTGAAAACGGTCCCCGCCAGCGTGAAAAATACGCTGCACACGACCACGAAGCTTCTCATAAAGTGTCTTCCTATAAGAGACTACTGGCCCAGCGATCAAGTCGAGAGACACATGCCACTCTCCTTACTTTCGATCACAGTTGGGCACCCTACGGATGTGCTTCCGGAGATGTCACCTTGGTCGTGAATTCGTGTGGCGGTGCAGAATCACGATCGGAACATTCGGCGGCGCGGCCCAAATTCCGCAGCATGCCGGCGAACACGAATTGATGGAGCGGATAAATCCCGTACCAATAAAGCAGTCCGGCCAGTCCTAGGGGATCAAAAGTCGCCGTTTGGCGAATGCTGCTGCCTTGCTCACAGGGAGTGACCTCAAACTCGAGCCAGGCGCGTCCCGGTAGTTTCATTTCGGCGTGTAATCGCAATCGGCGTGGCGGGTCGTAGACTTCGACGCGCCAAAAGTCGAGCGGATCGCCGACGTGCAGATTCTCCGGATCGCGACGCCCTCGCCGCACGCCAACGCCGCCAACTATCAAATCTAGAAAACCGCGCAGCGACCATAACCAGTTCCCGTAGTACCAGCCGGTCCGACCGCCAATCCGACGAATCGGTGCGAACGCCTGTTCCGGCGGAGCACTAACGGTGATCGTGCGCGAATCGACGAGTCGCGAACCGAATCGAGTGCCACCCCAGTCACGTGATGCTCCCGCTGAAGACAAGGCGTCGGACCAATTCGTCTCGGCAAACTCGCGATCCTCGTTTGCCAGAGCCCGGGTGATGGCTTCGCGTAACGAGCGAGGCCGAACAGGAAATGTCTTGGCAGCCAAGTTGTTAGAAATGAGCGTAGGATTCCTCAGGCTTTCGACGAGTTTCCTACCAATCCGAGCATACAGCGGCGTGACCAAGCCAAGCCAGAGGCTGGAAAGATAGGGTGTTAGCAAGGGAACGGGGATCATCCAGCGGGAAAGTCCGCGCTGTCGCGCGTACTCCTGCATGATTTCGCCGTAGGAAACCTGATCCGGCCCACCGATCTCGTAAACTTGGGATGGACCCGGCGGCAAATCTAAAGCTGCCAGTAAGTAGGACAAAAGATCTTCGACGGCGATCGGCTGGGCCTTAACCTGAACCCAACGTGGGCAAATCATCAGCGGTAGCCGTTCCACGAGCGAACGAATCATTTCAAACGACAGGCTGCCCGAACCGATCACGATGGAGGCGCGGAACTCAATCACCTGCGGGTGGTTTTCCCGCAAAACATCCCCAGTTTCCTGGCGACTGCGAAGATGCTTCGAGAGCTTGTGGTCAGGATTTCCGAGGCCGCCCAAGTAGATGATTCGCTTCACGCCAGTCGCCGCCGCCACTTGCGCAAAATTCGCTGCCGCAATCCGATCCTCCTGCTCGAAGTCTCCGTTGGCTCCCATCGAATGCACGAGATAGTAAGCCGTTTCGACGTCGCAGAGATATTTCGTTAAAGACTGGCGATCCCGAACATCACCAGCAGCAATTTCCGTGGTGGGGTTTGACCGATCTTGGAGAACTTCAGGGCGACGGGTGAGGCAACGCACGGGGAACCCGCGCTGTTGCAGCACCGATAACAGGCGCCCTCCGACGTACCCGGTCGCGCCGGTCAGTAAAATCAGTCCCGGCATCTCCGAGTCCTTCAATTGCATGCGTTCGCTTAGTCATCACCGGTAATTTCACCAAGGCAGGAACAAGCGAACAAGAGGCGACGGTTGCGGAAAGACTTCCAGCGTACCAAACCACTTAACTTGCACGAACAGACGCAGACCTCCCTGCCGCATTAAATTCAGGATCGGCCGGGCGTTGGTTTTCCACAACCTCCGCAAGGTTAGCAGACTACGTCTGTGTTCGGGTACGAGTGTCAAGTCGTGTTCATTGGCCAACAAGTTTGCTGGCTGGCCGTCGAGTGATCCCTGCAAACGGCCAGCCCAACTTAGTTTGGGCGTTGGCCCTTGTCCGACGTGTGGACTTTGATCATACCACTCAGAATCCACTCTGCATGTTCCGCTTGGGAACCGGTACCACTCGGGATCTTCACGTGCAGATTGAGGAATTCGTAGGCGATTTCCGCGTTCCTCCCCGTCAATCGATCATACAAACCGATCGCCAGATCGGGCCAATTCGTTGTTTGCTCGGCAGCCATTTCAGTCTTCCTGTTAAAATGAGTAATTAAAGTCTAATTTCTAGGTGAATCGGCTTTCCGCTCCGGAAGGAACTCCGCTACTGGTTGTTCAGGGCGATCGCTCCCAATTAGGAGGACCAACGCGGAGAGCATGACGACCATGGTCACCGCGAGCCCGACAATGAAAATGACGATGCTATTTTCCACTACTAGTTCTCCCCAAGAGTAGCGTGCCGAAACTCAATATCGAGGGAACCCATAGTCCAACAAACACCCCTTCCTCACGACTTCCCGAAAACCAGAGCGCAACCGAGAATAGAAACGACGCACCGGCTGCGCTGACGAACCCGAGTTGCGCGATTTGAAACTTGCTCATGTTGTTTGGCCTCATGTCGAGTAAACACGTCGCGAAGTTGGACGGGTCAGTGCCAGTAGCATCAAGCAACCGGCGCTACTCAGCATTTCGTGTAGGAGTTCATGGCTGATGGGAATTGAGTAAGGACACCATCCAGGCTCCTCCCGCCCTGAAAACGACGGCCCAAGAATCGGGAGGAGTAGATGCCACGAAAGTCTATTTGGGCAGGACCACGGCATCGATGACGTGGATCACGCCATTGCTGCATTGAATGTCCGTCTGTACCACGTTCGCTTCATCCACGGTCACGCCGTTCGTGCAGTCGATTTTGAGTTCCTGACCCTGAACAGTTTTCGCATTCTTGAGTTTGATCACATCCGCCGCCAAAACCTTCCCCGCGACGACGTGATATGTGAGGATGCCCTGAAGCTTCGCCTTGTTTTCGGGCTTGAGCAGATCTTGAATCGCAGTCGCCGGAAACTGCGCGAAAGCCGCGTCGGTGGGAGCAAAAACCGTAAACGGCCCTGCGCCTTTGAGTGTGTCGACCAGTTCCGCTGCCTTAACGGCGGCTACGAGTGTGTTGAACGAGCCTGCGGCAACTGCGGTGGTCATGCATCTGGCAAATTCCTCGAAAAATGGGTGTGGACGATGCCCGTTTCACAAAAAACGTTCAAATCGTTCATGGTTCTGGACCGCAGCGCGGGCCTAGAATTAACCCGACTCGTGGGAAATCTCCGCAGATGGGCGAGCGATTCTTAAATCGCCCAGGATTTACAGCGCTTGGCCGGTGTTGGGTCTCGTCATTTGCTACGCCAACGTAGCGCACTAGCGGACGAAACGAGAGCTTCCGCTATGGCAGCCATGGGGGCCAGGATCAATAGCCCAGCGGCGACGAAGGTCAGGCCGCCGACCCAATCGAAGTCAAAACGCGCGCGTCCTTGAAATGTTTGCCACAGCGCATGAACCAAAAACAGCACTTGCGACGCCAGTGCGGCGCTCACCAGCCTGGTCGGATCATGTACGCGCATGTTTCGCAGTAGCCACGACAGCATGGGCAACGTTTGAATCGCGTGCAGTGCGGCGCCGTGCGGGTACTTCAAGACGCCCGCAGGCCCCCAGGCTTCTGGCGGCTTGCCCGCAGCCAGGTTCTGGGCTCCCAGAATCGTTACCATGATTCCCAGTCCACAGGATAGCGTGAGCAGCCACAAACCTCCGCGCAACGCCATCGCACACGATCTATCCATCGGTGGGAGCCGAAAGGACCGCAGGGTCAGCCAGCCGATGCCCGCGGTAACGAACAAGATCAGCCCTAGCATGATCGCCTCGACTGTGGAGTCGAAGGGCGTCGTGTGATTAAAGTGGGAGGGAACGCCGCGCCACTGCTGCATGGTGATCAGACCGACTTCAAGCAGGAGACTACCGGCCATTGCACCGGCCGCCAGCCGATCCAGCCGATGTGGATAAAGTTTGGTCATTACCCAAGCAATGGACCACGTAGTTAGTCCCGCCGAAATGCCAAAGAGGGCCGGTTTCCGGAGCGAAAGTGGACCGTTCCAATCCGCTCCTGTCAGCACCAACCAGACCAAGTGCAGGCAGCCGCTAACGATTAGCACGGCGGCGATCCACAAGACAGGTTGGAATGCAGGCAGACGGCGGGTGCTGCGGCGTTCGATCTCGTCAATCACTGCATTTGATCTCATGGCGGGATTCACTTGCGGGGCAGGACGTGTCCCAACCCTCCATCGACTCCAATCACCTGGCCGGTGATCCAATGGTTCTCGTCTTCAACTAGCCACGCCACAAGTGAGGCCACCTGTTCAGGCTCGCCCAATCGTCCCAACGCATGCAGCGCTGTTGAGACCGCAGCGGTAGCTGGATTGTCCCAAATGCGGCGTGTCATTTCGGTGCGGATGAGCCCGGGGCTGACAACGTTGACGCGAATATTGTAGGGAGCGTAGGTGGCCGCAGCCGACCGAGCCAAGCCGATGACTCCGGCTTTTGCGGCGGCGATGGCTTCGTGATTTTGAATCCCGACCTCGGCAGCTGCCGATGCAAAGAGCACAATCGGTCCACCACGCTCGCGCAACAGCTTGGCCCCGGCCCGAACGGTTGCGAACGCCGTAAACAAGTTGGTTTCGATGATCTGACGAAACTCGTCGTCGGTGGTGGCATGCGCCGACTTGAGCAACACCGAACCAACGCAATTGACGAGGCCACCCAAGCCGCCATGCGACTCAACCGCTTGTCTTACAGCGTCCTCCAGCGACTGAGAATTACTAAAGTCCACCATGGCGAACGGCTGGCTCAGCTCGCTTGCTAGTTGCTCGAGTTTTTCAACGCTACGACCAATCAGCAGCACGTCGCGGCCATGCTTTACCAATCGGCGGGCTAGCGCGCCGCCAATGGTGCCCGTAGCTCCAAGAATTGCGATTCGATCCATATCACTTTAATGGTAGCAACAAGGCGAGGGAGTCCGGCCCCAATCGTCGACGAAGTAACTGTATGTGTTAGAGAATCAAATTGCGAACGATGGCCCGGGCAAACCAACCCTAAGTCTCGCGCCAACTCAAAGCGCTTCAGGTACACGAACAGGGTTTTGTCGAATCTCAGGGCGAATCGTCCTTAGTGGGCATCATGGAGCCAGGCTTGGTTATCGTCATTCGACCTTAGCCAAGAGAGGCAATCGCTCGCGCGAAGAAACAACAACACCACCCGGTTTTTCAATCGTGACTGCGAACATAAATGCGTCCTGAACGTGCAATTTGGGATCGATCGGCACAATAACCTCGCCTGCGTTGTCGATATTAAACACGCCCCCGTCGATCGGCGTTTTATCGCTTTGATTCCTGTCAAACATCCACAGTTGATACTGCTCCGTGGTTGGTACATTGACCGGCAGACCCCGAAAACGCATGAAACCCTCTTGTTTCGCAGCACTCCAAACTACATCTCCCGTCGCTCCGGCAATCGGTGTTGTGCCAGGGGACCAGTCGACCTGCACCAGCGGTTCGTTCGACTCGATTAAGGCCGAGCGCTGCTGAGCCAAGTCGGGCATCCCCTTTCCCACCGGTCCTTTCGCGAACCAAGATGCCACCGCCAACACCAAACAAGCAGCCGCGACCAGCCAAGGCAGGAAGTTGTTAGCGATTGTCGGCGCTGTCTTGTTGTTTGCGACGTTACCTAACGTGACGACTGGGTTAGCAGGCAGTTCTTGGCCAGCTCTGACGCGAATGGCTTGGCGGAGTTTAGCGGGCAGAGGCTCGGACTGCTTGGTCGACCAGGCCACATCCAACTCC
>JBGSHH010000307.1:0-15023 GCA_041752355.1 Pirellulaceae bacterium
TCTGCCGGACCCGGCCCAACCGCTGACCGGCAATGTCCACAACGGTTGCCGCTTGGAAGAGGATTTTCTCAATGTCTACACGCTCGATGGCAAAGTAACGTTAGTGCTCGACAAGAATCATGCCAGTTTTCAAACCGCGCAGGACGTCGCTGACGTCATCAAAAATCAGCCTGATTTTCGCGATGGCAGCAGCGCTAACGACGTCGCGGTCGCGAAGGATCAAGTGAATGTCGAGGTTCGCATTCCCGAAAAGTATGCCGCCGATCCGGTGTTGTTTGTCTCCCTGCTTCTGAATCAACGCTTGTTTAATACCGACTCTGAAGCGCGTGTGGTCGTGAACGAACGAGCGGGCGCAATCGTGATTGGCGCGAATGTCGAAATCGGTCCGGTGGCGGTGACGCATCGCAACCTGGTGATCGATGTTGGCAATGGCAACACGTTCAACGAGTTCGTGCCGCTTGATCCGGCCGCCAACAAGCAAACGACCAAATTGCAGGCACTGGTCGAAGCGCTCAACGCGGTGAAGGTTCCCACTCCCGATATCATCGAAATCATCAAAGGTCTCGATCGCAACGGCCAACTCTACGGCAAACTGATTGTGGAATAGTGGAATAGCCGTCGCCACCATCGCACCCATTTCGCCACGACATCATGAACATCGCCTCCACCACAATCAATCCAGCCAACTTCGCGCCGGCTGCCAGCGCGCCGCCGCAACTCACTGCCGCCGATAAGGCGAGCCCCGAGTTGCGCGAAGCGTTTACGGACTTCGTGGGGCAGACTTTCTATTCGCAATTGCTCGGCTCTATGCGACAAACCGTGGGAAAGCCTGCCTATTTCCACGGTGGACGGACCGAGGAAGTCTTTCAAGGGCAGCTCGATCAGATCATGGCGGAAGACATGACCAAAGCCACCGCCGATCAATTCACAGGCCCGATGTTTGAACTCTTCATGCTCGGCCGACCCTCGTAGTCGCCTGCACTCATCAACGCTCATCATCGCTCAACACCAACGCTCACTAGGGCTGCTCGTACTATGAACTGGGAAACGGAACTCGCCGATCTGCTGAGCGAACTAAGCACCGTGCAGGATGATCTGCTCCGCGTGCTTCGCGCCAAACGCGAATGTATGGCGCAACGCGACGCCGTCGGCATGACGAGCTTGCAAGCCAGCGAGGCGGAACTCGGCAATCGCTTGCAAGCTTGCCACGATCGACGCACCGCGCTGCTCGCCGCAGCGCGCGACACAGGCGTGCCCTGCGATAGCTTGGGGAAGCTTGTGAAGCAACTGCCTGTTGGTAAGCGAGACACTCTTGGCAAGCAGGTTAAGGAGTCGGCGCTCCGTTCGCGCTTGATGCAGCACGAAAGCTTGACGAACTGGGTCATCGCGCAGCGTACGATGCTGCATTTGTCGCAAATGATTGAGATTATTGCTACCGGCGGACGTTTGAAACCGACTTATGGGAAATGCGATCCTGCGCTGGCGCGCGGCGCACTTGTCGATCAAGAAGCTTGAGTTTTGGCACTGCCAGCAACGCTGGCAAGCATTGGCTATTCTTATGTCGCTGTTCGGCTCCATTCAACTCGCTGGCAACGCGCTGCAAGCTGCGCAGCTCGGCATCCAGGTCACTGGCAATAACATCGCCAATGCCAGCACGCCGGGCTACATTCGGCAGTCGGTGATCCTGACGCCAGCCGCGACGCAACGCCAAGGCGATTTGCTGCTGGGATTGGGTGTCGATGTTAGCGCGGTCATCCAACAGACCGACAAATTCCTCGAGGAACGGTTGCGCGGCGCGATTAGCGATCTTTCCAACGGACAAACGCAAGCTGGCACCTACACCCAATTGGAGACCATTGTCGGCGAATTGAGCGATACCGATCTTAGTTCCTCGATGAGCCGCTTTTTCGGCAGCATCAACGATATCCTCAATCAGCCGGAAAGCATTCCCGTTCGCAATCTGGCCGTTCTGCAAGGGCGCACACTGGCCAATGATATTCAACGGCTCGACAGTCGGGTGCGCGAGATACGATCGGATGTGAACAACCGCATCAGCGAAGCGGCCACCGATATTAACCGTCTCACCGGCGAGATCGCCAAGCTCAACAAGCAGATCACCATCGCCGAAGGTGGCGGCGTCTCCAACAGCGACGCCGTCGGCCTGCGCGACAAGCGGGGCCTGGCCTTGCAAGAGTTGGCAGGCATCATCGACATCAAAGTCGTCGAGCAAGACTCCAGCGATGTGACGGTCTTTGCTGGCGGCGAGTATCTGGTCTTTGAGGGAACTTCGCGACCGGTGAAGACGGAACTTGTTTCCGATCGCGGCCTGAACACCGTGCAAATCAAGCTCGCCGCCACCGATGCGCCGCTGAATGTTTCTTCCGGCAAGCTCTCGGGGCTACTCGCTTCGCGCGATCAAGTGCTGGGCGGCTTTATCGATCAGCTGAATGACTTCGCGCGCACGTTGACCTACGAATTCAACAAGGTTTATACCAGCGGCCAAGGGCTGGCGGGCTTTACCGATCTGACGAGCGAATTCACGGTTGCGGACACACAGGTGCCCTTGGATCAAGCGGGACTGAAGTTCACGCCGGTCAACGGCTCGTTTCAAGTGCAAGTCCTCAATACGCAAACCGGCTTGACGAAGACCATCGAAATCCCGGTCAAGCTCAATGGTTTGGACGACGACACATCCCTGGAAGACATTCAACAGCAACTCGACGCCATCGATGGCCTCGCGGCCGAACTCACGCCCAACCGTGGCCTGCGGATCAGCACCGAGTCACCCAATCTGCAATTTGCGTTCGCCAATGACACCAGCGGCACGCTGGCTTCGCTGGGAATTGGCACGTTCTTCACCGGTTCGACTTCGTCCGATATCGGCATCAGCAAAGTGGTGCGCGACGATCCGCAAAGATTCGCCGCCAGCGCCGGCGGCATCGGACAGGACAGCAACAACGCGGTGCTACTGGCAGGCTTTCTCGATCGACCGCTCGAGAGCCAAAGCGGTGCGACGATCAGCGATTTGTACGATCGCATGGCAGGTGAAGTGACGCAGTCGTCAGCGGTCTCCAAAGCGGTCGCCGAAGGGTTCTCCGTTTTCAAGCAAACGTTGGAAGGTCAACAGTTGGCGATTAGCGGCGTGAACATCGATGAGGAAGCAGTTCGCCTGATGAGCTATCAACGCATGTATCAAGCGACAGCCCGGTTCATTTCGACCGTTAACGATCTCTTGGAAACGCTGGTCAATCTGTAATGGCATCCATCTATCCCATTCCGACCACGCGTTCCAGCGAGTCCTTAGTGCAAGGACGGTTGCTCGCCCAATTGCAAGGCGATCAGCTCGATTTGCTGCGATTGCAAACGCAAATCAGCACCGGTCGCCGCGTGATCACGCCCAGCGAAGACGCGCCGGCCGCCATTCGGGCGATGGGCTTGCAACGCCTGCTCGAGCAGAAGACACAGGTGCAAACCAATCTCATCACCAGCCAGTCGTACATCAGCGCTAGCGATGTGGCGATTTCAACGTTGTCGTCGTTGATCACCAGCGTGCGGGGCACCGCGATTTCGGTTGCCGATACCACCGCCAGCGCGACCGAGCGCCGCGCTGCCTCGGTGGAAATCGATCGCGCTTTGCAGCAGATTCTCGATGTCGCCAATCAACAGTTTCGCGGGCGCTATCTCTTCGCCGGCTCCGATACCACCGTTCGCCCTTTTGAGCTGACTGATCAGTTTGTGAAATATGTCGGCAACGAAGGCTTGCTCAGCAGCTATGCCGATCTCGATTTGCTATTTGAAAGCAACGTCCCTGGTAGCAAGCTCTTTGGTGGCCTGTCGGCGGAGCGTAAGGGCACTGTCGATCTCAATCCGATCCTGACGAGTGATACCAAACTGTCCGATCTACGTGGTGGTCAAGGAATCACGAAGGGTAGCATTGCGATCTCGGATGGCAGTAGTACGAAGATCATTGATATCAGTTCGGCGCACACCATTGGCGATGTGGCCGGACTGATCGAGCGCAATGCACCGACCGGTCGCAAGCTAATCGCTCGCGTCACACAATCCGGCTTGGAGATCAGCTTCAACGACGGTGGCAGCGGCAATCTCTCGGTGCGCGAAGTCGGCAGCGGCACCATCGCGGGCCAACTCGGTATTCTCGCGCAGCAAGGAGTTGGCACCGGCACGATCGTGGGGCAGGATCTCAATCCCCGCTTGAATTTGACCAGCAGCCTGCGCGACGTTTTGGGAACGCGCGCCACCGCGATCATCAATTCGCCGAACTTCAACAACAGCATCATTCTGCAAGCTAACGCGCGCGGCGCTGAGTACAACGGCGTGAAGGTGCAGTTCGTGGACGACGAACTGCTTTCCGCTGCGCCTGGGATATCGGCTGGCGGAGAAGTGGCGAGCTATAGTCCCACGGCGGTCGCATCCCGCGCGAGCGTGACCTGGGGCGATGGTCCAGCGGGACAGAACGATATCACGATCAGCGCGGCCCTCGGTGGCGCGCAATATAACAACGTCAGCATTGTGCTGGCCAAACAAACGGGTCTCGGCGCGGCCAATCCTACGGCCAGCTATCTCGACAACGGCACCACGCGCACCCTGACCATCACCATTGACGACGCCGTCGATACGTCGCTGGCCGATATCAAGACCGCCGTCGAAGCGATTCAAGTAGGGGGCCAACAAGCCTTCAACGTGGCGGACGACAACAGCGCCAGCGGTGGCAACGGAACCGGCAGCGTCTCGTTTCTGACACCCTCTGGCGAAGTCGGTAACACCGGCAATAGTGGCGGCGACGCCCGGACGGTCTTTGTGCGCATTCGCAAAGATGAGTCATCGGCGCAGCAAGTCGTTAACGCCATCAACGCCGATCCCACGCTGGCCGCATTGTTTACCGCCAGCATCGATGTCCGCGACGCCTCGTCGGCGAGTGTTTCCGGCACCGGCGCGGTGGCGGTCAGTCTGAGCGGTGTGACCTCCGGCGGCAGCGGCGTGGAGTTCGATCAGGACTCCGGTTTGCAAGTCACCAATGGCGACCAGACGTATGCCATCAGCTTTCGCGATGCAGAGACCGTCGAGGACTTGCTCAACATCCTGAATGGTTCTGGCGCGAATGTCGCGGCGCAGATCAATGCCAATGGCACCGGCATCGATCTGAAGTCGCGGATCAGCGGCGCGGACTTCCGCATCGGTGAAAACGGCGGGCAAACCGCCACGCAACTTGGCCTGCGCACCTTCACCGAACAGACGAAACTCGCCGACTTGAATTTTGGCATCGGCGTGCACACGGGTCCTGGCGTCGATTTCACGATTCGTCGCAACGATGGCGTGGAGTTGGGGATCGATGTCAGTTCCGCCAAGACGGTCGGCGATGTCTTGAACTTGATCAACAACCATCCCAGCAATCTCGAGACCAGTACGCGCGTCGTCGCCCGACTCGCTCCAACCGGTAGCGGCATTGAATTGGTCGATGACAATCCACTCGGCACCGGCCAGTTGCAAATCACGCGCGCGAACACCAGTGAAGCGGCTTGGGATTTGGGACTGATACCACGGAGCACCGATGTGGCGAAGCCGAGTGATGGCCCGCCCCCCGCTGCGGCCACCACTAGCATCCAGTTCGCATCGCCGAATAATCTCAACAACAACCTTAAACTCACCGCCACCCAAGTTGGCACCACGCTCAATGGGGTGCAGGTGGTGTTTCAGAACGTCGCGGCGGCCGGCAATCAAGCGTTGGTGTCGTTCGATGCCACCAACAAAGTCCTCACGATCGATGTCGATCCGTTAGCCACCACCGCCAACACGGTGCGCGATGCGCTCCAGGCGGAGGGGACGTTCGCGGCGGAACTAGATGTGTCGCTCGATCCCACCAACAACGGCAGCGGACTCATCGCTCAAACCGGTACACTCGGCGTAACCGCTGGCGGGTCATCCAACCCTAGCGCGCAGCGCGCCGTCGCGAGCGCTGCGTTCGCGGTGCCGAATCATCTCAACACGGGTTTGAATTTCACCGCCATTAACCCCGGTACGTTATATAGCGACGTGCAAATTGAATTCGTCAACGACCAGGTCGGCAACACGGCCACGGTAAACTTCGATCCGACCGCCAAGCAACTCCGCATCCATATCGATGCTACCGCTACGACTGCCAACACCATTCGGCAAGCCGTCAACGACCACGGCGTGTACTTTGCGGAACTCGATCGCACGGTCGATAGCACCAACGATGGCTCGGGAATTGTCGGCACAACCGGCGTCGTGGCCACGACGACAGGGGGCACTCCGGAAATACTCACCAGCCGCGATACCTACACGATCGAAGCGGGTGGCATCTTCAATAGTTTGCTCCGTTTGCAAAAAGCACTGGAAAGCGACGACCAGGTCGGCATCTCGCGCGCGGCGGAGCTACTGCAAGTCGACCTGGAGCGCGTCAGCTTCGCCCGCGCCGATCTGGGCGCCAAAGCCCAAGGACTCGATACGCTCGGCCAGCGTCTAGGCGACGAGGAAGTGGAGCTAAAGGCCACGCTCTCGACGGAGATCGATGTCGATCTGGTCAAGGCGATCTCCGATCTCACCGCCCGGCAAGCCTCTTATCAAGCTTCGCTGCAACTGATGGGACGGACTTTTCAGCTATCACTGCTCGACTATCTATAAGCTTTCTCGACTATCTATAAGCTTTACCGTCCGTAAGTTTTACCGTGTGCGCCTGTTGTAGCGGTTTTGCTGGTGAAGCAGCCCGGTTTGCGCCGATACGAAGTCATGACAGGTCTCTCCGCGCAAGCGCGCCAGGGAGCGCCGTTTCTTCCCAGAGCAGGCTGGTGAACTCATGCAGATTAGCACGACGCGGTTTGGTGATGTGGATATCGAGGCAGAAGACGTCTTATTCTTTCCGTTGGGAATGGCCGGCTTCGAGCATGTACAGCACTTTGTCCTGCTCGCCGACGCCGACAACGATGCCGTCGCCTGGTTGCAGAGCGCCTCCGAGCCGGAAATCGCCTTGGCGGTGGTGAGTCCGCGGCGGTTTGTGCCGGAGTATCAAGTCCGCGTTAATCGCACGCAGCTTAAAGGTCTGGACCTGGACTCCACAGAGGAAGCGCATGTGCTCGCGGTCCTCGGTAAAGGGGAGGCCGGGCTGACGCTGAACCTTAAAACGCCGTTAATCATCAATTTGGCCGCTCGATTGGGGCGTCAAGTCATCACCAACGACGAACAACCGCTACAGCTTGACCTCGCCAGCACCAACGCTAGCGTCCGCAAAATCGCCTAGTTGCACGCTGGCCGCTTAGAAAACTGTGCCGGACAGGTAATCCGGCTACTCTTGGCAAAATCTGCGGACGATATTTCCCAGCAGGCAGAAGAAGCCCGGCGCGTGTTCGTAGCGTGCTAGGCTTCTGGCGTTCCCCCGCTCCGCCTACCGCAGATCCGCAAGCGAAGCTGCTTCAAACAATGCACCTGGTGCATTGCGAGAGGTAGTTTCTTACCTATATGCCCGCCTAGTGTATGAGACTGGATCAGGAGTGATCCCGTTTCCCTTCCAGCAAGGAGCCCGCGATGCTGGTTCTCTCGAGACATCGTGACGAAAGCATCATGATTGGCGACGACGTGGTGGTAACCATCGTCGATATCCGCGGCGACAAAGTTCGCCTGGGTATAAACGCCCCGCAGGACGTGCCAGTCCATCGCCAAGAGGTATACGAAGCGATCCAGCGCGAGAACCGTCGCGCCGCTTCGGTAACGCCGATTGAAACGCGCAGTCTGGCGAAGCCACGCCCAGATGCGCCCAAGCCGGAAGAACACAGTTAAAGCATGTTGAACCCCAACAGTGGCAGTTACGACTTGCCGCCGTCGGACCGGAAACGCCAGCGGAATTCCGCGCATGCGCGAAATTACAAGCTACGTTTCCCCAGCAGCATGGGAAAAGAGCGCAAAGCCTAACGTCTTTGCCGACGGTAAGGCTCGCTCGGATTAGAACCCGCCAACCAACGGATAATTCGCTATGCGCCGGTTGTGCGGAAGACGACAAGGTAACTAAGGAACGATTTAGGTAAACGTTACGGATAATCGCATGCCTTACCTAAAGCGTTCATTTTAACAAGACGATACAAAAACAAGCTACCGGGCAACCGGGACAAAGAACGCCTCGTTACATGATGTAACTTCCCAGCGGGGCGACCAACGTATGCCGCAGCTCGCGCGGCATCGGGCAGGAGTCGGATCAGTGGTCGGCGAGCGGACATTGGTTCGACGAACGTTTCGTCCATGTAACGAGTGTGTACTGAAAATGCAGGTGGGCTGCGTCGGCACGCGTCAGGCTTGGGGCCCCGCGAGTCGCAGCCGAGCCAAGCCAGGCGGCAAACAACTGCTGGCCGGTCAGTGCTCACGTAGTCCTCAATTCATCAAAGGGTGTTTGGCATGTCCCGTATTAACACAAACGTCAGCTCGCTCATTGCTCAAAAGACTCTGTCGCGCTCGAACGATCAATTGCAGACCTCCCTCACACGCTTGAGCACGGGTTTGCGAATCAATGTCGGCAAGGACGATCCCGCCGGTTTGATCGCCAGCGAATCGCTCCGTAGCGATATCACGGCCACCGAGAAAGCCATCACCAATAGCGAACGAGCCAACCAACTCATCGCGACCGCTGACAGTGCTTTGGGTCAGGTCAGCTCGCTGCTCAACGACATCCGCGGCCTGGTTTCGGAAGCAGCCAACACCGGTGCTCTCAGCCCCGATCAAATCGCTGCCAATCAATTGCAACTCGATAGCTCGCTGGAAGCCATCGACCGCATCGCACAAATCACTTCGTTCCAAGGCCGCAAGCTGCTCGACGGCAGCCTCGACTTCATCTCCACCGGTGTGGATAACACCAAGGTGGAAGGCCTGCGGATCGATCAAGCCAACTTCGGCACGCAAACCTCGATCGGCGTGGCAGTGAACGTCGTCAGCCAGGCGACACGCGGCCAGCTCAATTACAGCTTTGGCGCGGTCGCCGCCAACGTGGTGCTCGAAATCGGTGGTGCCAACGGTACCGAAGCGTTCAACTTCGCGCAAGGTTCGACGATCGAAGAAATCGCTTCGGCGGTGAATCTCGTTTCCGACGCTACCGGCGTGGAAGCCGTTGTCGAATCCGCCGCCCAAAAAGGCAAGGCAGTGCTGTCGAGCTTTGGCGCCAATAACGACATCGTGCTGGAAGCTACCGAAGCCGGTTTCGATCCAGGCGATATCCGCGTGAAGTACAGCAAGGGTGGCACGAGCAGCACCACCGCTGTCTATACCGCCGCCTCGGGCGACAACCCTGCCACGCTCAACGTCCAATTACAAACAGAAGCCTACGAATCCGCTTCGATCACTATCGATCAAGCAGGTGCAGATAATCGCTTCAAGATTACTGCCAATCTCGCTGGCGAAGACTTTAACGGTGTGACCGTCGACTTCACCGGTGGTGGTACTGCGGGTGCAGAAACTGCTACCTACGATCACACGACTAAGAAACTGACCGTCGATATCAACGCCGCTTCGACCACGAACCAGATCATCGCTGCCATCAACAATGCTGGCACGGCCGAAAACGGTGCCGTCGCGGCCCTGTTCACCGCTTCGTTGGAAGAAGTCGGTGGCGGTACAGCGGTCGGTGTGGTGGGCGCTAACATCGGTGGTGTCGCGGGTTTGACCGGTGGCGTGACCGGTGGCGATATCGTCGCGAACGGCAACGAAGTGGTTGCCGCCATCAATGCCGCTGTTGGCAACACGCAAGTGACTGCCTCGCTGGCCACTGACAACCATGGCTTCAGCAAAGTCTCCGACTTCGACTACGTCGCTTTCAGCGGCAAGGCCGAAGCCAACAACCGCCTGCAATTCCTGTCGCCTGAAGCCAGCCCGACGGTGAAGTTCGTGTCCAATGCCGGCCAATCGCTGGACATCGACACCACCACCGATCCACGCGTGGAAGGCAATTCCTCGATCAAGCTGCAAAGTGCGGTGGCCAACGAGAGCTTCACCATCACTTCGCGTCTCAAGGGGACCGACTACGATGGCTACACGGTCGTCATTCAAGACAGCGCTGACGTGCAGGCCGCCAACGACAACGAGTTTGTGGTCCTCGACAAAGAGAACAAGACCCTCACCATCAACATCGAAGATGGCGTGAGCACCCTGGGTGACGTTCTCGGTGCGATCAACAACGACAGCTACGCCAGCGAAGTCTTCCAAGCGGACGCTTTGGGCAACGCCGATGGTACCGCCGTCATCACTTTGGCTACGTCCGACTACAACACCGCCAACAACGAGACGGCTGGTGGCCTGGTCGATGCGGGCACGCTGATCATTAACCTGGAAACCGACGAGAACGGCATTGTCAAAACGACTGCCAACGACCTCATCGAGTTCTTCAATGACCCCAGCTCGAAAATCAGCGATAGCGGTCGCGCTGCGGAAGTACTCGCCGAATTGACCAAGCGTGGTATCAGCCTCAGCAATGCTGAAGGAAGCGATGGCAGCGGTGTCGTCGAACCTTCGACCGAAGACATCACCTTCTCGACCAGCGGCACGAAGCTCGAAAACGATCAGGCGTCGGGTACGACCTATTCGCAGAACGGCCTCAACGCCCAGATCACCTTCACTGCAGTGAAGGCGGGTGCGGAGTTCGATAACGTCAAGATCGTGTTCGAAGACGATGCGACCGTCACCGCTGGCAGTGAAACCGGTGTCTACGACGCCAACACCAAGACCTTGACCTTCCGTATCGATGAAGGTGCCACCGATGCCGATGACATCATCGCCTTGGTCACCAACGATGACGACCTCAAGGCCCTGTTCACCGCCGACGAAGCCACAGGCGGCACGGGTGCCGGCCTCATCACCACCGACGACACGGCCACCCTCACCGGCGGCGTGGTTGATACCGGCACGGTCGATGGAACCTCGCTGATCGGTAATAGCGACCTGGCCAACCAAGGCTTGACCTTCCGGGCGACGAACTTCGGTTCGGACAGCTTCGTGTCGGTCAAAGCCCTCAGCGGCACATTCAAGCTCACCGACGAGAACGATGTGGTTAGCGACCGCAACGTCGGTACCGACGTCAATGCCCGCATCAACGGTATCGCTGCCATCGGTAAAGGTTTGAAAGCCACACTGAACACCGCTTCACTCGACTTGAGCTTCTCGGTGAGTTCCTCGGTGACCGATGGTGCTTCGCTGAACTTCAACATCACTGGTGGCGGTGCGTTGTTCCAACTCGGTCCCAAGGTCGTGAGCAATCAACAGGCTCGCCTGGGTATCCAAAGTGTGAGCACCGCGACGCTGGGTGGTGTGAACGGTCGCTTGTTCGAACTCCGCTCCGGCGGTGCCAAGGCTCTGGACAAGGACGTAGGCGGTGCCGCCAAGGTGGTCGATGAAGTGATTAGCGTGGTAACGCAACTTCGCGGTCGGCTGGGTGCATTCCAGAAGACGACTCTGGAAACGAACATCTACACCCTCAACGACACGTTGGCCAACTTGACCGAAGCCGAAAGCTCGATCCGCGACGCCGACTTCGCCGCCGAAAGTGCCAAACTCACCCGGGCTCAGATTCTGGTGCAATCGGGTACCTCGGTGCTCGGTATCGCCAACCAGAACCCGCAGAACGTGTTGTCGCTGCTGCGATAAGCCTTCGCGGTCGGTAACTAAACGCAAACTTCACCGCCGGCTCGTCCACCTGGATGAGCCGGCGGTTTTTTGTTTGCGCCCTGCTTTAACCCCTCATCCTTGCCCATTTTACCTATCACCACCCCGGCGATTCCGCTATACTGCCTTGACCCTTACGGCCGAATGGTAACAATAGTACTAAACATAGTGAACTATCGGACTCGCCGACGTTCACCCCCCCTCTGGTTTATCGTGGAAAGTGCTGTGATGTCGGACGAACTCAAGCCCAGCCCGGTGGAAGGCATTAAGGAACAAAGCGCATTCTTGTCAGGCGACATCGGTCCGGAAATGACCGATGGGCTCGACCACTTTGGCAAAACGAGCGAGACCCTGCTGAAGTTCCACGGCACCTACCAGCAAGACGATCGCGACGATCGCGAAGCATCCCGCGGCGGTGAAGGCAAGAAAGAGAAGTCCTACATCTTCATGGTCCGGAGCAAGATACCGGGCGGCAAGATGACCAGCGATCAATTCCTCGCCCAACTCGATCTGTGCGACGAACTCGGCAACGCCACGCTCCGCATCACCTCGCGCCAAGGCTTGCAACTGCACGGCGTCTTGAAGAAGAATCTCAAGGCGTCGATCCAGCGCATCAACGAGATTCAGATGAGCACGCTCGGCGCGTGTGGCGATGTGAATCGCAACGTGATGTGCTGCCCCGCACCGTACAACAAGCCGATGTATCGCGAGACACAAGCGCTGGCCGATCAGATCGCCGCGCACTTCGCACCGCGCACCTTGGCCTATCATCAACTCTGGCTGACCGACATCGCCACCGGCGAGAAGCAACTCGCCAGCGATCCGTTCGCGGTCGAACCAATCTATGGCGCGCATTACTTGCCGCGCAAATTCAAGATGGGGATCGGTTTCGATTTCGATAACTGCATCGATCTCTACACGCACGATCTCGGCCTGCTCGCGATTACCAAGGACGAGCATGTCGTCGGCTACAATATTCTCGTCGGTGGCGGACAAGGGCGTACGCCGTCGGCTGCCAAAACGTTCCCAGCACTTGCGCAAAAGTTGTGCTATGTCACACCCGAGCAAGCGCTCGGCGTCGTGGAGGCGGTCGTCAAAGTGCAGCGCGACTTCGGCACTCGCAGCGATCGTAAACTCGCGCGACTCAAGTACCTGGTTCACAATTGGGGCATTGAAGCTTTCAAAGCCAAAGTGGAAGAATACTACGGCGCAGCGCTTCCCGACGCGACTGCCGCGGATGTGCACGGCTTCAACGACCACATGGGTTGGGACGAACAAGGCGATGGCAAGCTGTTCTATGGCTTGAATATCGAGAATGGTCGCATCAAAGATACTGATACGATGCAGCTCAAGACTGCGTTGCGGAAAATCTGCCAGGAGTTACAGCCCGGCATTCGGCTCACCGCGCATCAGAGCTTGCTCTTCACCGATGTCGAGCCTGCCAATCGGGGGCGTTTGGAGGACATCCTGAAGTCGCATGGGGTGCCGCTAAGCGAAGAAATATCGCAAGCGCGCCGCTGGTCGATGGCTTGCGTCGCCTGGCCGACGTGTGGTTTGTCGATCACGGAAAGCGAGCGCGCGCTCCCTGGCTTGATCGATCAACTCGATGTGGAGCTTGCCAAATTGGCGCTCACCAGCGAGCAGTTCACCATTCGCATGACCGGTTGCCCCAATGGTTGCGCGCGGCCGTACAACTGCGACATCGGACTGGTCGGCAAAGCGCGTGGCAAGTACACGCTCTTTCTCGGCGGTCGCTTGCTCGGCAATCGCCTGAACTTCATTTACAAAGACATGCTGCCGGAGGAAGAAGTCGTGCCGTCGCTCGCCACGGCCTTTGCTTACTTCAAGCAGGCCCGTGAAGCTGGCGAATCATTCGGCGACTTTTGCCACCGCAAAGGCAAGGATGATTTGCTCGCGTTTGACGCGCGGCACAGCGGTCAATTGGCCGCGAGTTAAAGTACCCATCAGGCCAAGGATGGCACCATGCAACGCTGGTTGCTCTTACTCGCGGTGACGGGAACATTGCTAATCGGTTGCGTTGCACCTCGCTATGCGGTGCCGCGCGATTTGGCTGATGCCGATGCCATGCGAGCGCTCTTGGCGCAAGAAATCCCGCAAGGCACATCCTTGTCCGACGCGCAAACGTTCATGGAAGTGAACCAGTTCACTTGTCAAACTCGCCGGGGCCAATCGTACACCAGTCAGGATTTCGCCCGCGAGAATTTCGACTTTCTGCAATGTCGCCGCACCGACAAAGCCGGCTTCATGGTGGTCCGCTGCTGGAACATCGCCTTGGTCCTGGAGGAGGACATTGTGCAAGACATCTACGTCGATATCAGCTACGTCGGACCGTAGAAGCGTGAGCGAGACGCATAGTACTCATCACGTTCCGCCGTGAAGTTGTTTGATTCTCCATCCCACGGATACTCGCCGGACGTCACCAAAGAGATTCCAAGGGTTTGACCAGTGCGTAGCGCGCTGCAATCCACATCCAGCAGCATCACGCGGAGCGTGATGAGTACAGACAGAAGTCACACTAACCCGAAGTGTTAGCGAGGCGCCGACCGCATTTCCTCGCTGACGCTTCGGGTTAGTGTGATCCGTGCGTAGCGCACAAAAATCCACATCCAGCGGCATCACGCGGAGCGTGATGAGTACTTTGGGGAGGATTGAGCGCGAGGGCGGAGGGGACTATGCTTGTAGCGTCTAGAGTCCCTCCCTCCTGCCTGCGAATCCGCGCTATGAAACTCTCCCTGCAACATTCCGCACTGCTCCTTGTTGGGGCATTGCTCGTGACGCTTTCCGCCACGCGCGCTCCTGCCGAAACAACTTGGACGGTGCAAGTCGAAGCCGGTGCTACCGATCGCGTGCAAACGCCGGTCTCGGTTCTGGTCACCATCCCCAAAGCCCAGGCGGGGGAAAGTCGCGTCGAACTTGTGGGCGATGGCATGACGTTGATGGGCCAACTCACCGAGCCAGGCCTCTTGGCGAAAGTTCCCGATGGTCGGCCCGATGCGCTGCCGCGCGAATTGCATTTCGTGCTGCCGGAACTCAAAGCTGGCAAGAAGCTCACGCTGACCGCTAAGAATGGCCAGCCTGTGAGCGGGCCCGAATTCACTTGGAAGATCACGCCAGGCAAGCAAGTGGATTTGACGCTCGGCGATAAGAACGTCCTGCGTTACATGTACGAGCGCGTCGACAACAGCACCAAGGATCGACGTGGCGAAACCTTCAAAGTCTATCATCACGTTTTCGATCCCACAGGCGAGAAGCTCGTCACCAAAGGCCCAGGCGGATTGTTCCCGCATCATCGCGGTTTGTTCTTTGGCTTCAACAAAATCACCTACGGCGAT
>JBGSHH010000308.1:0-4335 GCA_041752355.1 Pirellulaceae bacterium
GGACAGTTGGCGATTGCGTCCGCAACAAGGGAGTACCAGCGATGTGTTTAGCCGTCCCCGGAATGGTTGCCAAGTGGCTTGATCGTACGCCTTACTTCGCCCGCGCCAACGTCGAGTTCGGCAGCATCTCGCGCGAGGTGAATATGCAGTGCCTGCCGGACGCTGCCGTGGGGGACTTCGTGCTCGTCCATGCAGGCATTGCCATCAGCCTCATCGATGCGGACGAGGCACGACGTCTGCTTGCTGCGCTGGACGAGTTGGAACTTGCCGAGTTGGCCAGTGATGACGAATCGAACGAAACGGAGCCGCGTCGATGAAGCATGTCGACGAATATCGCAGCCCTGCTCGTTGTCGCAATTTGCTGCATCAGATTCGTAGCATTGCCACGCGCACGTGGTCGCTCATGGAAGTTTGTGGTGGGCAAACCCACGGGCTATTGCGTTGGGGGATCGACGAGGAACTGCGCGGCGTCGTGGAACTACTGCATGGTCCGGGCTGTCCCGTGTGCGTCACGCCGTTGGAGGCAATCGATTTCGCCGTTGAACTTTCCAAAAGGGAAGGGGTCATTGTCACCAGTTTTGGCGATATGCTGCGCGTGCCTGGCAGTCGCGAAAGTCTGCTTGCCGCACGCGCCGCCGGCGGCAACGTGCAACTGGTCTATTCTCCTTTGGATGCCGTGCAACGAGCGCAGCGAGAACCAAATCGGCATGTTGTCTTTCTGGCCGTCGGTTTTGAGACGACCGCACCAGCTACTGCGCTGGCTGTGCGGCAGGCGGCAGAGTTAGACCTGCGCAACTTTTCGCTCTTGGTTTCCCATGTGCGCGTGCAACCTGCGATGGAATTGATTGCGGCCAGCGACGATTGCCGCGTCGATGGTTTTCTCGCCGCTGGTCATGTTTGCACCATTGCTGGCATGTCCAGCTATCGGCAATTCGTCGAGAGGTTTCAATTGCCTGTGGTGGTGACGGGATTTGAGCCAGTGGACTTGCTGCAGGGAATTTTGCGTTGCGTCGAACTATTGGAACACCAAACGCCGACCTTGGAGAATGCTTATGCACGTAGCGTTTCTTACGAGGGAAACCACGCCGCAGTCAAGCTAATCAAAGAAGTCTACGAAATCAGTGATGTTCCTTGGCGAGGAATGGGCATCATTCCCCAAGGAGGCTTGCGCCTGCTATCCAAGTGGGCGCGCTTCGACGCGACGCAGCGCTTCTCCCGAACGTCGCTGCCGGTACTGGAATCGCCCCATTGTCGTAGCGGCGACGTGCTGGCGGGAAGAATCAAACCAACTGCCTGTGAATCTTTTGGCACGCAATGTACGCCCGATGCGCCGTTGGGCGCGCCGATGGTCTCCGCCGAGGGAGCTTGCGCCGCCTACCATCGTTACGCGCGCGGCGCAACGCTTTAACTACCAACCGCGAGGCGCTATCTATACTATGGTCGAATTCGTGCTTGGCAGTTGCCCCGTGCCGGATCAGCGTATCGACGAGCGCATCACCCTCGCCCATGGCGAAGGAGGAAGATGGATGCGGCGACTCATCGCTGACTGCATTCGTCCGACATTGCGGAGCGCGGAACTCGACATACAGTGCGATGCCGCTACCTTGTCCTGGCCGGATTCAGCTCACGGTAAAGCGCTAGCGATGACCACCGATGGCTATGTCGTCTCACCGCTGTTCTTCCCCGGCGGAGACATCGGCCAGCTTGCCATCTTCGGCACGGTCAACGATCTGCTTGTGGCTGGCGCATGTCCCCGCTGGATCAGCCTGGCCATGATTGTGGAAGAGGGACTTCCGATCGCGACCCTTCAGCGCGTCTTGGCGAGCATCGCTTGGGCCGCCGAACAGGCTCAGGTCGCGATCGTAACTGGCGACACGAAAGTCGTTCCGCGCGGTGCCGCCGATGGTCTGTTTCTCACCACAACGGGAATTGGCGAGCTGTTGGAACCGGTTCCACCCGGTCCCGCTACTCTCGAGCAAGGCGACTGCTTAATCGTGAGTGGGCCCATTGGCTGCCACGGCGTGGCGGTCATGTGCGCTCGCGAAAAACTGGGCTTCGAACCTCCACCTGTCAGCGATTGCGGGTCGCTGAGCGCCGCTGTCAACGCTTTACGACGCGCGCAGATTTCCATTCGCGCTATGCGCGACGCGACGCGCGGTGGCGTTGCTGCCGTGCTCCATGAATGGGCGGCGGCATGTCAACAGACTCTCGTGATCGAAGAAGCACATCTCCCCGTTCGCGACGATGTTCGCAGCGTCTGCGAACTACTGGGCCTGGATCCGGTACACGTGGCCAATGAAGGAACGATGCTCGTCGCGGTACCGAGTGCCCAGCAAGCAGCGGCCCTGGCAGCGCTGCATGCCGTGCCGCAATATGCCGCCGCCACTTGTATCGGACACGTAGCAGCGCGGCAGTCGGCTCCCGTGTGTATAATCCGTGGGCTTAACCGGAAACTGCCGTTGGACGAACCCGCGGGCGCACCCTTGCCTCGGATCTGTTAAGAACTGGCAGTTTCACTGATTCTTTCGCGCGGAGAGTCTCTTTCATGTCCGTCTTGAATCTGGCCCAGATCTTCTCGCCAGCCTCGGTTGCCGTAGTGGGTGCCAGCGAACGCGCAGCTAGCGTTGGCGGAATCGTCATGCGGAACCTCGTGCGTTCCGGACGCTATCAAGTGTTCCCGGTGAATCCCAAGCACCGCCAGATGGGAGAACTACCCTGCTATCCTAGTATCAGCGCGCTGCCGGAGGTGGTCGATCTCGCGATCGTTTGCACGCCTGCCGCGACCGTGCCTGGTATCGTGCGTGAATGCGGCGTGCGGGGCATTCACGGAATGGTGATTCTTTCGGCGGGGTTTCGTGAGGTCGGTGGGATAGGTCGCGAATTGGAAAGCGCCGTTGCGCAAGCCGCTGCTGAGTTTCCCGGCTTGCGAATGCTGGGGCCGAATTGTCTGGGCTTTATGGCGCCTCACGTAGGCTTAAACGCCAGCTTTGTCGATGAATTGCCACCCCCAGGCAGCGTCGCATTCATCTCTCAGTCGGGCGCGCTCTGTTCGGCAGTGCTCGATTGGTCGATGCAGGAGAACGTGGGCTTTTCCTATTTTGTTTCGCTGGGCAATGCGCTCGACATTGGCGTGGCGGACTTGCTCGATTACCTGGCAACGAATCCCTGGACGCGCTCGGTCGTGCTGTACGTCGAGTCGATCAGCGACGCGCGCAAGTTTATGTCCGCTGCCCGTGCGTTCACGCGCAGCAAGCCCATTATCGCCTATAAGGCGGGACGGTTTGCGGAGTCCGCCAAAGCAGCCGCCTCGCATACCGGCGCGCTAGCCGGAGTCGACAGTGTCTATGAAGCGGCCTTTGCGCGCGCCGGCATTGTGCGCGTGACAGAGATCGAAGACCTGTTCGATTGTGCTGAACTGCTAGCGCGAGGGCGACCGCCCAGCGGACCTCGTTTAGCAATCGTCACCAATGCTGGTGGGCCAGGAGTCATAGCCACGGACTCGCTCATGGCTCGGCGCGGAACTCTCGCGGAACTCTCACCGACGACGATCGAGACCCTCAACCAATGTCTGCCTTCCACCTGGTCGCATGGGAACCCCGTCGATATTATCGGCGACGCCACACCTGATCGCTTCCGCGCGGCAACTGCGGCCGTTCTAGCGGATCACGGTGTGGATGGTTTGTTGGTGATTCTTTCGCCCCAGGCGATGACCGATCCAACCCAGACCGCGCGCAAGGTGATTGAAACGTTTAACGACTCTCGCAAACCGGTGTTGGCTTCCTGGATGGGTGGCGCGCGCATTGCCGCCGGCAATGATTTGTTGCGACAAGCGGGAGTGCCGACCTATTCTTCGCCAGAGAAGGCCGTGCGCGCTTTCACATATCTCGTGGCGCATGCGAGCCGACAGCAACTGTTGTACGAAACGCCACGCGAAGTTCCCATTACAGGCGCTGCTGATCGCGAGGCGATACGCAGGACGCTTGCCGCCGCCAGCGAACTTGCGCCAGGCATTTTGAGTGAATTCGATTCCAAGAGTATCCTGGAAGCTTACGGCATCCCGGTGACGAAGACAATCGTCGCCACGTCTGTGGAAGATGTCATCGCGCAGAGCCGCGCAGTGGGTTATCCCGTGGTGCTGAAGCTGTACTCGCCGGACATTACGCACAAGAGCGATGTCGGCGGCGTCGAGTTGACCCTGACGGGAGATGTCGAAGTCGCCAGATCCTTCGAGCAAATGGTGGCGCGCGCCAAGCAACTACGACCCCAGGCCCGCATCGATGGTGTAACCGTGCAACCCATGGTGACGGATGCCAACGGGCGTGAGCTCATTGTGGG
>JBGSHH010000309.1:0-15518 GCA_041752355.1 Pirellulaceae bacterium
TAAAGCGATCGGCGTGTTGAACATCGATAGCCTCCCTTCGCCAGCGGCCATGGAGGAACTCCTCGCCCATCCGCACATTCACAGCGTGAAGGTCATCGAAATGCCCCCCGCCGGCCAGATGCCCAGCTGGCTGTCTTAACGTGGGGTAGGCGTCCCGCCTGCCGGAGTTCGGTCTTCACTTCCGTCTCGTTCCCAAGGTCCTCCTTGGTAACGCACCGCCGCCAAGCTCCCGCTTGGCTAGTCCATGACGGTATAGGATTCATAGCAAAACGAAGACGAGTCTACCAATGGTTTTGGTAACAGCCGTTCGATGCGCCGTGCGAGCATTACGCGTATCGGAACATTGTCAACCATTTGGGAGTGCTTGAAAAACAGTGGCCACATCTCTGAACTTTCTGGATCGTCGCGCGGCACTACCCAAATCTCCTTGGAAGGCCAGCCTTTTGAAATGTCAACGAACACCCGCACATTTGTCATCGTCAGGAATTGCTCCCAAGCAATCACCCTTTCTTTCTCACGCATTATTGCCAGACTTTTTGAACAGAAAAAAACTGCCGAAAGAATGTGAGACAAATATATACTGGTTAGTGCAACGCCAAATAGGCTCATGAAAACAGCAAACACTATCATAAGTTTTTCCAGTGAATACGAAATCTCTGACAATCAATCCGCTTGCGAAAGGGGCCATCCAAATTCTAGTCGCCGGCCAAAAGGGGCCATTCGAATCTTATGCGCAGATGGGGCGGGTGAGCAACGGGACGAGCGAAGGGCGCGAAGATGGTGTGCTGCGCACACCCTACGGACGTCACCGTATTTTTGTCTCAATTTTGCAAATATCTATTGACGACATTTTGACGACATGCTACATTACGAGATCAATCGGGAAGAGGCCCCGACAGCGGTGACCTTGCCAGCAACAACCAAGGGGCAGGTTCGAAAACCCAACCTACGGCAGCGACGGTTGTGACGAAGATGCCGATGACAACTGTCTAGTGATTCGAGGAGAGCGCAATTAGCCTGGAAGAGTGAGGTTCCCTCTTCTCTTCAGGCGAATGCGATGCATCTGGTGTTGATCATGGCGGTGCTGCTGGCGATGACGCTGGCCGAAAATGCGCCGCACGCGCCGGTCGATCATCCGTCGTGGCGCTTGGCGTGGGGCCTAACGGCGATGCTATTGGTCCCTGCCATGGCGGCGACGGTGAGCATGGTGGTCGTGCATAACATTCGCCGCGATGTGCATTCGTGGGCGACTTGGCTGACGCGTTTCTCCTGGGCGCAACATCTGCATAGTGTGTTGTGGCTGGGACTGGTCGGTGCGATGAGCTATGGCCTGGGCTGGCCGCAACTGGTGCGCGAGAACTGGGGACTAGGCGATTGGCTATTAGTCGATGATCTGTTGATTCTCGCGCCGGTCTATGTGCCGATACTGTTATCCTGGGCGGCCTTTTATGAGGTCGATCGCTTGGTGGAAGAACTCACGGTCGCCGATGACTCGCCAGAGCCACGCTTGCCAGCGCGCTGGCGCTATGTGCTGCTGCATGCGCGGCACTATCTGGCTTTGGTGCTCGCGCCGCTGCTGTTGATATTGCTCGTACATGATGCCGCGCGGATATGGATACCGGAGTTTGCGGCCGGGCCCTATGGTTGGTTGGTGCTCGCGCTGCCAATGTTGTCGCTGGTGGTGCTGTTGCCGCAATTGCTCACGTCGATGTGGAAGACCGAGCGCCTGGCGGCAAGCGCGTTGCGCGATCGCTTGGAAGAAGTGCTGATTGGCTGCCGGTTGCAAGTGCGCGATATCTTGGTGTGGAAGACCGAAGGGCGGATGATTAACGCGGCGGTGAGCGGCGTTTGGTCGCGGATGCGTTATGTGCTGCTGACCGATGGCTTACTGGCACGCCTCGAGAGCGAACAAATCGAAGCCGTGCTGCGGCACGAACTCGGGCACGTGGCGCGCCGGCATTTGCTGTTGCGGATGTTGATGCTCGGCCTGCCAGCGGCGATCTGGGTCGCCATCGATCGAGCCATGCCACAAGGATTGACGGAGTTGTCGGAACTTGTCGCGTCTTACGGCATTTTGCCGCAATGGCAGACAGGCATTCTCGTCCCACTGGCGATGGCCTGCTATGGGATCTTTGGCTTGGGCGGTTATTGCAAACAACTCGAGTTCGAAGCTGATCTTTACGCCTGCGGCATGATCGGTAAGGGCGATGTAATCGATACCAACGCGGCGGCAACGGCGTTCATCACGGCGCTGGATGACATTACGCAGACATCTGGCAGCAGTCGCACGCATGAAGGTTGGTTGCATCCGAGTATCGAACGTCGCGCGGACTTCATCATGGCGGCGCAAACCAATAGCCCGCTCATCGCGAAGTTCGAGCGACAACTGACTGGCTTTGCGTGGCTGATAGCAGGTGGGTATCTATTAAGTTTCGTGGTAGTGGCCTTGTCGCTTTAACGATGATGACTATCATGCAAGCGTTGGATGAAGTCACGGTCCGGACGAACCGTTACAGACGTCACCAGCCGCAGTCTCACCTTTAGATTCGCTAGACTTAGCAGTTTTCGTGCTTAGCCGACAGTGAATCCCCGCCGATAGATATAGTGCCCGGCGACCTCGCGCTACGTCCTTGCCGCCTTTGGCCGGTCACTCTTTCCCCGGATGTTGCATGTACACTCCAGTGTCGTTGGCCGATCGCGTTGACTCGATGATTCAAACCAATCCGTACCTGACCGGTCGGAATTTGCGCTTTGAGACGGAAGCTGGCCGGGTCACTCTCAAAGGCGTGGTGAATACGTACTTTCAGAAGCAGATGGCGCAAGAAGCCTTGCGCAAGGTCGATGGCGTCACGGCCATCGAGAATGAGTTGGAAGTAAATTGGGCGTAGATCGCGCCGACTATCTGGGCTTGCTGGGACGATGGCCCATGACGGCGTCTTCGCGCGTGGCATAGCGCGGGAAGCGCTCGTGCAACCGGCACGCGACAAGCACGCTGTTATTGTCGGGCGAGAGTCCAACCAAACGCATCAAGCCATCGTGGGTGTAGACGCGTTTGTGCAACTGCACCAATTGACCGATGACGTAGCTGCGGAGGATGTTTAAGTCTTCCATTTCCAGGACCAGGCGGCGCGCGAATTGCTGCTGCATGAGATCCCAGATCATCTCGGCCAATGGCACCCCTTCGCCATCGCCATTTTGCGGTCCGTGAAGCTTCACGAACAACCAATCGGGACCGCGCTCGACATCGAACGACCAACCATTGCTGACTTCCGCTAACATGAGATGGCCTCCGCCAAAGACGTGCAACCAAGAGGCGAATTTCCGAATATCGCCCGCGCTGCTCTTGGCTGACAACCACTCATCCTAAGCGCCGCCGTGCAGGTGACAAGTCAATTTGGCAAGAAATTGGAGTGAATTTGACGCGGGATCGTCCGCGGCTGGCGAGCTGCGGCAGCCTGTCACACTTTGCTGGGCTGCTGTGCCGGTTCGCTCAGGCCTCCCCTTGCCGCTGGGTGCCGACAGCGCGATACTACGGACTTGCTTTCGCCTGTTTTCCGTCGGCTATTAGAGTCCGGCGAATTTTCAACCTCTGCCTGTAAGGAATTCCGCCATGTCGCGCTCGGGTGCGGTGACGTTCAAAGGTACTCCCATGACTTTGGCCGGCGAAGCCGTCAAGGTTGGCCAGCAAGGCCCTGATTTCACACTTCACTTTTTCGAAGGCGGCCTGAAGACCGTTACTCCGGCCGACCTGAAAGGGAAGCCGACGTTGATCAGCGTCGTTCCTTCGCTCGACACCGGTGTGTGTGCGATTCAAACCAAGAAGTTCAACGAGAAGGTCGGCGCGCTGGGCGACAAGGTCAACGTCGTCACCGTGAGCTTGGACCTGCCGTTTGCGCAAAATCGTTTCTGCGGCGCGGAAGGAATCAAGAACCTCAAAGTATTGAGCGACTATCAATCGCGTAGCTTCGGCACCAACTGGGGCATGCTGATCGAAGAACTGAAACTGCTCGCGCGCGGCACATTCGTGTTGGACAAAGAGGGTAAGGTCGTTTACACCGAAACCGTCAACGAAGTGACCAGCGAACCCAACTACGACGCCACGCTGGCGGCGCTCGAAGGTCAGCTGTAACTTGCGCTTGAACGCCCCATGTATAAGCGGGGCGAACACCACGCGTTCGATTACAGTAATTCGACCATTACGGCGATGATCAACAACATCATGCTGATGATCCAGGCGGCAGCGGGCACCAAAACGATCGCCCGCCTGCCGCTGCCGAAGACAACCGTTTGGAACGTCGTCAAAGCGACGGAAGCACCGCCGCAAATCGCGACCAGCATGACCAGAGCGAAAATCGTGCGCGGCATCTCGACATTGTGCCCATAGAATATTCCGGCCAGTAAGACGAGCAGTCCCGCTCCGAATATCGTGGCGACAGCGGTGGCCATAAACAGCGCCAAAACGCCGACAATCGCACTCAGCATCCACAACGATACTTCGTTCGCGTCGCCGATCGCAGGCGTCGCAACGACGACATCTTCCGGCAAGTCGGTCAGTTGCCGCGGTGGTTGATAGGGATTGAGAGACATTTCGCTGGCAATCGCCTGTGCACAGACTGGAAGCCCACCTCGCGACGACTAGAATAGGGACTCGCGCATTATAGTCATTCTCCTGGCAAGGAACTCGCCGTGTTCTTGACCGAGCCGCAACGCACGCAGTTTGACCTCAACTTCAACCTCGGCCCCATTCCTGTGACCGTGAATCCGTGGTTCTGGCTGATTAGCTTGCTCTTCGCCTTCCAGGCAGAGGCAACTGGCGTCAATCTGCTGATCAGCGTGGGAGTGGTATTCGTTAGTATCCTGATTCACGAACTGGGTCACGCCGTGACCATGATGTATTTCGGCGAGCAAGCCCGCATCGTGTTATATGGCATGGGCGGATTGGCCATCAGCGGCGGCAATAACATCTGGAGTTCGCAATCGCGTCATCGTTCGCGTTCTCAACAGGAGCAAATCATCATCTCGTTCGCGGGGCCGCTGGCAGGTTTTCTACTCGCAGGCGTCGTCATTGGCGTGCTCTATGCCATCGGCGGCTCGATAGAGTTCTATTTCAACCGCGAACACCCCACGGACTTCTTCATGGTACACAGCCCGCCAGGCATGCGACTGGGTATCTCGGCCTATTATTTGTTTCATGTCGCGCTTTTCGTCAACATTCTGTGGGGTCTGGTGAATCTGCTGCCGGTCTATCCGCTCGATGGCGGGCAAATCTCGCGCGAGCTTTTTTTGCTGAACGATTATCGCGGAGGTTTGACCAATTCCCTCTGGTTGTCCGTCATTACTGGTGGCGCGATGGCCGTGTTTGGCTTAATGAATGGCAGTCTGTGGATGGCCTTCATGTTCGGTAGTCTGGCCTACAGCAGCTACCAGGCGTTGCAGAACTTTGGTGGCGGGGGTGGCTACGGTCGCGGCTGGTGATCTCGGAAACGCCTTATGCCACAAGACTTTGCGCCGCGAAGGGCCGTCGTGCTGGGAGCCAGCAACGTCTTTCGCAATCTCTCGACCGTTGTCGAAACCGCCCAGCACGCCTGGGGCCAACCGCTCGACTTGCTGATTGCTGCTGGTCACGGCCGTTCGTATGGCATGTGGAACCAGGTACTCGGCTATAGCGTGCCGGGAATCGAGCGTTGTGGTCTCTGGGAAGCGCTCGACGAGCGCCAACCGGCGCCGCTGGCCGCGCTGATCACCGATGTTGGCAACGATTTACTTTACGACGCGACGCCGACGATGATCTTGGGTTGGGTTGAGCGTTGCTTGGAACGATTGCGTCCGCGCGCGGAACAAATCGTGATGACGGAGTTACCGCTGGCGCGCGTCACGAAGCTTTCAGCGCGCACGTTCACGATGTTTCGCACCATGTTGTTTCCTTCAAGTCGAATCACGTGGGAACAAACATTGGCTTTTGCGCGCGAACTAAATGTCGGATTGCTCGATTTGGCAAAAAAATTTTCCTGTTCCACCATCACACCCCAAGCAGAGTGGTATGGCTTTGATCCGATACATTTAAAGCGCTCGCACACACTGAATGCATGGCGAACCTTCTTCGCGCCGTGGCGCGAAGAAGATGCTGCTCTACTTGCCAGTGGCTCGCTTGCGCATTGGCTACGACTACGCTCCAAGCGCGTGCATCGTCAGCGCTTCATGCGCCGCGAACGCGTCACATCACAACCGATTCTGCGCTATGCCGATGGCGGGACTGTGTCGTTGTATTGATGCCGCACTAGCCATAGCGATTGCGGACGTCAGTCGCTGAAAAGTGCTTATTTTACAGCGATTCATGCGAATAGCGCGCAGTCGCAACCGCACTACGCACAGACGCATGGACGAATAACCAATCCTCTTCGTGCGCGCTACATCACGCTGCGATCGCTTCGCGCGCTGTGCAATGAAAGCATGTGCAACGCAGGCATCCTAGATCGCGCGATCGATGTCGCGCCACGCGCTGCGCAAGTCCGCGCAGCGCATCGTGATGACGTAGCGTGCGCGATAATTTTTATGCTCAAGACGATTCACACATAGCGCATCACAACGCGCAAAAACATGCGCGCGATAAGATGAAAATGATCGCGCATAAAAAGTTTTTCGCGCGAACGCGTGACTTTGATCTTGACGTTTGGACATGAAATCGCAACATTTATGTGGAAAGAGTGTTGCATAAATCGCAGTGTCAAGGTCAAATGCAACACAGTTAGCATGATGCGAGGAGTTGATGACCACATTGCTTGTCTCGCGTGTCATTCGGAATGACGCGAAGAGAGAGCACCTCGAACGAAAACTTTGGTCCAGCACGTTGATCACTCAACGCGATGATTCACCAAGGGAATAGATTTGAGGGAAGTGGTTTTTGGAGTTGGCGGTCAGCAACGCTTCAACGTTGTGGATGGGTGACCATCCAGTTGATGGCGAGCGATCGCACATTCTTTTACGGAGGACGTACCGTGGCCAAGAAGAAAGCTGCAAAGAAAGCCGCCCCGAAGAAAAAAGCCGCCAAGAAGGCTGCAAAGAAGGTTGCCAAGAAGAAGTAGCATGCGGCTGTCTTTTTGACAGTTCTCAGTCACTTCCCCCCCGATTCAGACGAGAAAGAGCCGCCGGACCTAAGTCCTGGCGGCTCTAGTTTTTAGGGCGAGTGCCCAAGCCCCTTTCGGCACCGCATAAAAGGCCGCTGGCGAAAGACGGCATAAATTCGCCAGGGATCAACCAGCGATCACCGCACAATCGGCAACTGGCCGCGTAGTCAGTGCCGAAATATTTCTCCCGAGCTGGCCCCTACTTCCGCTACGTTCTTCTCAGCACAATCGCGCTGGAAGCTCTCGGTTTCCTCACGCAGTCGTTAGCTTATAGCACTGGCAGGGAAGGCATGGCCGGTTTCACAGCGACCTTCTGCGCTAAATTGCGGACCAACGTGGCGCAGATCTTCTCAAAGTACGATGCGACTTGCGGGTCGTTGAAGTTATCGGCCGTCACGCCTGCATCGCCATGTTCGCGTATCGCGATCGTGATTGGCACATCGCCCAAGAAAGGAATCGCCAGCTCTTCGGCTTTCGCGCGCGCGCCGCCCCTTCCGAAGATGTCGTAGGTCTTGCCGTTATCGGGACAGAGAAAGCCGCTCATGTTCTCGACCATGCCCAAAATGGGAATGTTGACCGTGCGAAACATCGAGATCGCCTTCACGGCATCCAACAACGCGACTTCTTGCGGCGTGCACACAATCACGCAACCTGTCAGCGGCAACAGTTGCGAGAGCGTGAGCGCCACATCGCCGGTGCCAGGCGGCATGTCGATGATGAGATAGTCGAGCGGTCCCCAAGCGGTATCGCGCAAGAACTGCGTCACCGCCCCGTGCAACTTTGGCCCGCGCCATATGATCGCTTGATTAGGCGGCACAAAGAAGCCAATCGACATTACAGGCAAGTCTTGATACATCACTGGCTGGATCGGCAGATTGGGCGCTGGTTGCTCGTTCGACAGGCCCAGCAAGTGCGGAATACTCGGACCATAGACGTCGGCGTCCATCAAACCCACTTTGCATCCTGCCCGTTTCAGTCCCAAGGCGATGCTGGCCGCAATAGTACTCTTGCCGACGCCCCCTTTGCCGGAGCCAACCGCGATGACGCTCTTGGCGAGCAAACCAATCTGTCCCAACGGTTGCGGAGGGCGATCGAGAACCGCCAGTTCGACGTCCACCTGTTTGATCTGCGGGAATTTCGCTTTCACCCGTTCGATCAACGCTTCGCGCGTCTCTTGCCAGAGCGGCGCGGAGTGCGTCGCCAAGCGGAGCGTGAGCTTCACGCTCTCGCCCTGGATCGCGTCGCAACGCAGTTGCTCAAAATCCAAAATGCTCCGACCTGTTTCGGGATCTTTGAAATCGCGTAAAGCGGCCAGAAGTGTGGCAGCGTCGAGGGGGCCAGTGGCCATGAGAGAATAACTCCGTAGTGTGCGTGCTGTTATGGTGTGGTGAAGGTGGAACTGACAGCCGCGTGGGGCCAAGGCAGCCGTCCCGCGAGCTCTTCGCGGAGCGGAACGCTCGGTTGCGGCGCACGGGCCAGATGACGAACGATTTGCGATGACTCCGCAGCAAGCTGCCACGGTGTATGGATGACGAATTTAGCACCAGCCTCGCGGACCAGCATTTCCCACGCGGCCAGTTCGGCGGCCAGATGCACCACGCAAAGCACCGTGGGAAGTTCCTGCTGCACGCGCGCCAAGAGGGAGATCATTTGCGGTGCATGATTGGTGCTGAGTACGACCGCCAACACACCATGGCGGAGCGATGGCAATGCTTCCCAGGTTGCGTCGGCCTGTTGAACCTGGCGAACGGGCACCGTGGAACCAAGTTCCCGCCGCCAAAACGAGCTCCAGCGCGCGTCGCTCTCCCAAACGACGAGACCCGCCGTGGGGGCATAACGAACTATAGCTTGAGGGGAATCGGATGGCATGATGCGTTTAGCCCATGTTAGGAACCATCGCCGCGATTGACAACCGCCAGCCCCAATTGCTCGATTCGTCGCAACAACCGCGGCCGTGAAATTCCCAGCAGCTTCGCCGCCTTCGCTTTATTCTGCTTGCTGCGGGCGAGCGCACGTAGAATCACTTCGCGTTCGACGTCAGCCAACAATTCATCGAGAACAACCGGCGACTCCTCCCGGCGCGGGTGCAACAGCGCCTGCTCGGCTTGCCGCAACCAACCTGGCAGATCAGCCAGCCCCACCTGCGAACCGGACGCCGTCGTACACGCCGCCTGCATGGCTTCGGCCAATTGTTGCAAGTCGCCAGGCCAGTTGTATGCCACCAAACGCTCGAGCGCATCGGGGGCGACACCGCTGAGTTGCTTGCCACCGGTGGCGTTGAACTCTTCCACCAGCGCCTGCACAATCAGCGGCAATTCGCTACGCCGCGCATGCAAAGTAGGGAGTTCGATCGTAAGCGTGCTCAATACGTACGCCAGATCGAGTCGGAACGACCCTTGCTCGGCCAATGCCAACAGCGACCGCTGCGAAGTGGCGATCGTGCGGACGGCGAAGCCTGGCACTTGCAGGAAGCCTTGCAGTTCGAGTTGAGCGGCAGGCGAGAGTTGATCGACATCGGCCAAGAGGAGCGCCGCCGTTTGCGTCGGTGACTGCGCGGCATTGCGACGCACCAGCGAAGTGATGGCCGTTTGCAAGCTTTCCGCATCGACCAAAGGGCAATCGATGGGAATCAGCGGCCCGGTCGTTTCCGACTTCGCGCGATAGTGCAAGCCGCGAGCGAGATCTTCGCGTCCTGCACCACGCGGTCCAATCAACACCACACGGGCCGAAGACTGCGCCGCCGCTTGATACTGATCGCGCATTCGTCGCACGGCAGGCAACTCGCCTAGCCAACGCTCGAGCGCCGGCCGCGCCGCGATCGTCTGCCGCAACCAGCGCACCAGTACATGCAATTCCGCCGAAGCCGAAGGAAGTGCTGCAGTCCTCGGCGCGCCATCGGCCAGATCGATCGGTTCGACGATGGCCAAGAGCACGGCGTCGGCATCGTCAGACGGTTGCAAGCCGTAGAAATGCGCCACGCGTCGGGCAAATGACGGGCCATTGTGCGTGACGATGCCCGGCGTGTGTGATTCGAGAAACGCTTCCGGCGGCGGAGCGAGTCCAGCCACCACCGATTTGCCTGCGGTAGCGCTCGGGCTGCTGTGATAATCGCAACGCTGACCAAGGAGTTGTTCGACGGGAGTTTCCAGCCACAACTCACAAGCTGGATTGGCATACACGATCACACGCTGACTATTGAGCAGATAGATCGGTTGCGCCGCGCCAGCCAGGCCTTGGCCAAGTTCGCTCTGAGCCGATCGTGGACGCGCCATGACTTCGCCTGGGAGATAACGCCGTGGAAAGACAACGTTTTAGTATAAACCAAGCGTGGACGGCGAGTTGCGTTAGTCGATTCAACTCCTTCTCCCTTGGGAGAAGGTGGCTGAGGAACGAAGCCAGGTGAAGGTTCAAAATCAAACGCGACTTCCAGGAGGGAAGATGCAAATCCGATGCAAAACCCTCACCCCAGCCCTCTCCCACGGGGAGAGGGAGCCGGAAGTTACTTACTCACCACTTCATCCAGCTTTGGCTGAGCCTGTTCTACCAGCCCCATATTGGCGCGCGGAACGTTGAGAGCCGACTGCTCCGCCAAACGAGTACCGATGGTGACACGATCTGGCAGGACACCCACAACGACCACGGCGACGGCACAGATCACCGCCGCTCCGAGTCCGCCGACGCTCCCCTCGCCAGCAAGCGGAGCCGTGCTAGGCTTGAAGTAGAGCGCGGCAACCACGCGGAGATAATAGGCGGCAGCAATCGCGGCATTCAATGCACCGACTACGGCCAAGGCGATGAACCACGCCCCTTGCCCTTGCGTTGCGCCACCGGCATAGGTGGAGACACTGATGGCGCTGGAGAATAGCGAGAGCTTACCCCAAAAGCCGGCCAGCGGTGGAATGCCCGCCAGCGAGAACATAAACAACGCGATCAACGCCGCTGCCACGGGGCGCGACTTGCTTAATCCCGAAAGCTCATCGAGCGTGCTAACCTCGCGGTCGTTGGTGCTGAGATGCGCCAGCACGGCGAATACGCCGAGCGAACCAAATGTGTATACAATGAGATAGAGCGTCAGCGCCGAAACACCCCCTGCCCCACTTTGCAGATCACTAACCGGCAAGCTGGCCGTTCCCAATGCCGCCGCGAGGCCGATCAACATATAGCCAGCGTGAGCGATCGAGGAATAGGCCATCATGCGGCGAATGTTCGTTTGCCACAAGGCGCAGACGTTGCCGATCGTCATCGTCAGCACAGCGATCACCAACACCAATTGCCACGTAAAGGGGGCGAGCATCGGTAATGCAATTACCAATATGCGAATCAAGGCCATCGCGCCGGCGATTTTGGGCAACACGGCGAGCAAGCCGGCGTTGACGTTGGTCGTCCCTTCATAGACATCCGGCGCGTAGAAGTGAAACGGCACCGCCGCCATCTTGAAGCCTAGTCCCGCCACGATCAGGATCATCGCCAGCGGCGCCAGGGCCATCAAGCCACCCTCTTGCGGCTGCAAGAGCACGTCGCGAATGCCAGGGACCGTGCCATTGCCATAGAGCACCGTCGTGCCAGCCATGCCATACAGAAAACTAAAGCCATACAGCAGCAGCGCCGACGATAAAATGCTGAGATAAAAATATTTGGCGGTCGCTTCCGCCGACGCCCGTCCCGGCTTGCCAATGAATAGCAAGGCGTACGTCGGAATAGAAATGAGTTCGAGCCCCAAGAACAGCATCACCAACTCGCTGGCGGAGCAAACCAACATCACACCTGCCACGGCGAGCATGATCAATCCCAAAGTTTCCGTCACAACGCCCTTACGCGCGCTTCGGGCCACCATCAGCGTCAGCAACATGCCGACGATGATCGCTAACCAGCGCGTGAGATGGGCGAGAAAATCGATCGCGAAGGGTCCCGTGCCGGGAATCATCTCGCCCGCTGCGAACGACGGACCCAGACCTCGGCTCTGATGATAAAACAGTACGAGGCCCGCGACCGCAAAGCTGAGCATGGCATAGGTCGACCAGAAGCCGCGCCCGCCGCCGAAGGTGCCAGCGACAATGATCCAGGTGGCGAGGCCGACCAGGAAAATCTCTGGCAAGATTAACAACATGGTGGAGGATTCAACGAACACGGCTGGCGACTTCTCCCTCGGTCGGCGCGGGGCTCGACGCGGTAGCGGAACTGTTGTAGCGGTCGTTAAAGGGCTGGACCGTGGCGGCCGTGATCTTGTCGAGTGTCGGCTCCATCCGCTGGCCGAAATGTTCGGGCTGTAAACCTATCCACACCACGAACACCACCAGCGGCGCGACGGCGAAAAACTCGCGCAGGTTCATATCGGACACAACATGCGGGTGTTCGCCAGCGTGATGCGGTTCTTTCAGCGGGCCGAAGAAAACCCGTTGCACCAGATAGAGCATGTACCAGGCCCCCAGCACGACGCCGGAAACCGCCAGCACGGCAATGACTTGATATTGCCCCGCCAATACCGGCGGAGTTTCGCGAAACGCCCGCTGAAAAATTCCCATCAGTACCAGGATCTCGCCTGTGAAGCCGTTGAGCCCCGGCAAACCGATGCTGGAAAACGTGAACACCAACATAAAGAACGCCAAGATCGGTATGCGCCGGGCCAAGCCGCCGAGTTGCGCGATTTCCCGCGTGTGATAACGTTCGTAGATCATACCGACGATGGCGAACAAGCCGCCGGTCGATAGCCCGTGATTGATCATTTGCAGCGTGCCACCTTCGAAGCCCAAGCTATTGAGCGAGAAGAGACCAAGCATGCTGTAGCCCAAGTGGCTCACGCTGGAATAGGCGATCAAGCGTTTGATATCGGACTGGGCCAGCGCCACCAGCGCGCCATAGATGATACCGATGACCGCCAGCCACAAAATCCAAGGCATGCACTCGACAGTCGCCTGCGGCAACATTGGAATGCTGAACCGGGCGAAGCCGTAGGTGCCGATCTTCAACAATACGCCCGCCAGAATTACCGAACCGGCCGTCGGCGCTTGCACGTGCGCCAGCGGCAACCACGTATGCAGCGGAAAGAGCGGCACCTTGATCGCAAAGCCTGCGAACAGAGCCAGAAAGACCCAGTACTGCATCTGCGGCGGCAGGGGCGATTCTTGCAGGGCGGCGGTAAGCGTCGGAATGCTAAAGGTGAGATAGTTCGCGCCGGTTTGCTGCGCGTGCCAAATCACAATCGTCAGCAAGCCGAGAAACGTGAGCATGCTACCGGCGAGTGTGAAGAGAAAGAACTTCACGGCGGCATAGCGCCGGTCCTCGCTCCCCCAGATTCCAATCAAGAAGAAGAGCGGGATGAGCGTAAACTCGAAGAAGACATAAAACAGCATCACGTCGCGGGCCGCGAACACACCCAGGCAACCAAACTCCAGCGACAGTAGCATGGCATAAAACAGCGGTGCACGATCGGAAATCGCTTCCCAACTCACCAGCACTGCCGTGACCATCAACAGCGCCGACAGTCCATACAGATAAACGCCCAGGCCATCGAGGCCGACGCTGAAATGAACATCCAATCCGGAATTCGGCCCCATCCAAACGACATCGGTCACCGCGTAGCCAGTGTCGGTTTGGCCATCGGCGGGGAAATTCGCCACCACGCCACCCGCCAGCACAAGCGTCACCAGTGTCACGGCCAGCGCGATCCAGCGCACGAACTTGCGATCGAGCCCGCGCAGCACGCTGATCACGATCACGCCCACAAGCGGCGTGACGAGGCTCGCGATTAACCAACCAGACATTCCATTCATGCGAAACTACTTTCTGTCAACCAATGCTTGATCAAGGCTCAATCACCCCGCCCATAGCATGCGCGCGGCGAGTAGCACTATCACCCCCAGCACCATCGCCAAGGCATAAAACTGCATCAGTCCCATTTGCAACGAACGCATCAAGCCACCAAACATTTGCGGCACTTTGCCACAGAGATTCACCAAACCATCAACCACATTGCGGTCGAGCCAATACGCCAGACTTGCCAGCATCCGCAACGGCCATACGAACAAGGCGTTATAAATCTCATCAATGAAAAACTTGCCATACGACAAGCGATACGGCGAGACAAACGAACCCAACAATAGCGGCGCGGAAAGTATGAGCGCCAACAGCAGGAAGAAGTCTCCCACCATCATCGCCAGCCAACCCAGGCCGACCTTTTTAGCTCCGCTGTTGATGGCGGCAATCAGCGGTTGTTTTTGCAACGTCGCCACCACGCTCCCATCGGTCACGTGCGTGAGCCATTCCAAGTTGAACAAGCGATACAGGAAAGTCACCTGATCGCGTTCGTAGAGATACAAATAGGCGGCGGAGATGACACCGGCACCGGCGATCAGGATACTCACACCAGCCACATCGATATGGAACTTGCCTGGCAAATCGGTGAGTGCTGCCCAGCCGGTATTTAGCGACGGAGCGTGCAGCAGGAAGTTATCGAACGAATGTGTCAGAAACAGTATCGCGCCGATAAACGTGGCGAACACCGAGAGGATCGCCAGCGGCACCCACATGCTGGGCGGCGATTCATGAGCGTGATGGCCTGCCTCGTGCGGAATCACTTCCTTGCCCCAGAAGGTCATGAAGTAGGCGCGGAAGGTATAGAACGCAGTGAGGAACGCCACAAACAGCGAAGCGTAATACATCCACCAATACGCGGTGATCATGTTGCCCAGTTGTGCGTCGCTGAGTTTGCTGATCGGCGCGGGACGCGTGCTGCTAAGCGTTGTTTCCGGCGCGTGATGATCGTGGTGCGCGTGGCGATGTTCGAGTTCGTGTTCCAGCGAGTGAATCTTGTCGTGTACCGAAGCGACTACGGCGTCTTTGCTCCAGAAGCCGGAGAACGGCGGCAGCCCGGAGAGCGCCAAGCAACCGAGCAGAAACGTGACGTGCGTGATCGGCATCAGTTTGCGCAGGCCGCCGAAGCGCCGCATATCGATGATGTGTCCCATCGCGTGCATCACACTACCTGCACCCAAGAACAGCAACGCCTTGAAGAAGGCGTGCGTGAACAAGTGGAACATGCCGCCGGTGATGCTTGCCAGCGAGCCAGCACCCAGTGCCAAGAACATATAGCCGAGTTGGCTGACGGTAGAGTACGCCAGCACCCGTTTGAGATCGTACTGCGTGAGCGCAATCAACCCGGCCAACAGCGCCGTGAACGCGCCAATCCCGGCCACCACCAGTTGCGCCTCAGGCGAAGCCATGAAGAGCGGCGTGCAACGCGTGACCATATACACGCCGGCGGTGACCATCGTGGCGGCGTGGATCAGTGCGGAAACCGGCGTCGGACCTTCCATCGCGTCCGGCAGCCAGACGTGCAGCGGGAATTGTGCGCTCTTGCCGCACGCACCGAGCATTAAGAGCAAACAGATCGCCAAG
>JBGSHH010000310.1:0-2592 GCA_041752355.1 Pirellulaceae bacterium
ATCACGTTCTCCGTCTTACTCCAAGTCGTGGGATAGCCTTTTCCCGACGCCACGCCGTTTTGCGTCGGCCCCCGCCAGTTCGGCCAATTCTCCGCCCACGCGGAACTTGTCAGTAGCAACAGCAATCCAAGAGTAAGTTGATAGCGTTTCATTTTCGGCGAGGCTCCCCAAGGTGGGACGGGATGAATGGAAGTGGTAACAAGAATGATACCTGACCGGCTGTCTGTTCGCATCAACGCTCTTTGTCGGGTCTGGCCGGGAGAAAAGAGCTCAATCTGCAGATCGCGGGCGAATCATCCGCCGCGAATACCGGGACTGAAAGCCAATTGCAAATGGCGACTGTGCCGCTAATGAACACGCATTGCAAACTCCGTAATAATAAATCAGCGACTCCTAACTTGACAGTTTTCACGCTTGTGGGGAAGAATGACGAAGAGGGATAGACGACGTCCTTCCCCCATTATTGTTTCCATCCCCAGGACCAACTTGCTCATGGCGCAGGCCCCCGCCACACGTGCTGGCAGTGATATCAACCGTTGGCTATTGCTGGTGCTCGCCGCCTTTGGTCTGGTGGCAGTGGTTACGGTCTTGGTGACCTACGACTATTGGTCGCCGCCGTTACGCAATTGGTTGGCCAGCGGTGCGGCTGACATCAACGATGAACACGACGACGATCATCCTACTCATGGCGATAGTTCGGACTCGCTTGAGTTGAGCGATCAGGCGCGGCGGGCCATTGGCTTGCAGATCGGCGAAGTAACGCTCACGGATTTCGAGCGCACGATTTCTGTCCCAGGCATGGTGGTGGAACGCCCCGGTCGATCGCGCGTCGAAATCACCGCGCCCCTGACCGGCATCGTCACGAAGATTCTCATCAACGCCGGCGAAGCGGTTTTTCCTGGTCAAGAACTTTTCGAGATGCGGCTCACGCACGAAGAACTCGTGCAGCTGCAAGCCGAGCTACTCCGCACTGCCGAAGAACTTGACGTCATCGGCCGCGAAGTCGCGCGTTTGGAGAAAGCGACCGAATCCGGCGCGCTCGCTGGCAAGACCTTGCTCGATCGTCAATACGAACAGCAAAAGCAAGAGGCCGTGCTGCGTGCGCAGCGACAGGCGCTTATGCTGCATGGCTTATCCGAAGAACAAGTCGGCGGCATTCTGAAAACGCGACAACTATTGGCGACGCTGGCGGTGCACGTGCCGAGCGTGGAAGGCGACGGCATGAAGCTCGATCCCTCGCGCGTGCTGCAAGTCCAGGAATTACGCGCCGATCTTGGCAAGCACGTCACCGCGGGCGACGCGCTGGCGGTGCTCGCCGATCATACCGATCTGCTCATCGAAGGCGAAGCGTTCGAGCAAGACGTCGGCGCGGTCACTCAAGTCGCCGACAATCAACAACCCGTACTGGCAACGCTCGATGTCGCCAATGCGCCTGACACTCAATTGCGGGGGCTGAAGATCCTGTACCTCTCGAATAGTGTTGATTCCACTTCCCGCGCTTTGCACTTCTACGTCGGCTTGCCGAATCGTTTGCAACGCGACTCCGGGCCCTCTTCCTCGCCGCGCTATGTCGATTGGGCGTTCAAGCCAGGGCAGCGCATGCAACTGCGCATTCCGGTCGAGCGCTGGCAAAAGCGTATCGTGCTGCCGGTTGCCGCCGTGGCGCAAGATGGCGTGGAGTCGTATGTGTTTCGCGTGAACGGCCGCCTGTTCGAACGGCAGGCGGTGCATGTTGAGTATCGCGACCCGCTTCATGCCGTCATCGCCAACGATGGCAGCCTGTTCCCCGGCGAGCAGATCGCCCTGAACGCCGCGCAACAACTACAACTGGGCATCAAGAACAAGTCCGGCGGAGCCATCGATCCCCACGCCGGTCATAATCATTAACTCGCGACGCTTGTCTCGTGGAGAAAACAGCCGGTGCTGCTCGCCGCTGGGTTGTCCGGCGCGTTAGCACCCTTGCACGGATTGCACGTTTCTCATGCTCAACGGGATTATCAAGCTCGCTCTGCAATATCGCCTGCTGACGATGGTTTTGGCCATCGTACTGCTGATCTACGGCAGCTACGTTCTTTATTACTTGCCGATCGATGTCTTCCCCGATCTCAATCGTCCGCGCGTGACGATCATGACCGAAGCGCCGGGGCTAGCGCCGGAGGAAGTGGAAACGCTTATCACGTTTCCGCTGGAATCGGTCCTCAATGGCGCCACAGGCGTGGAAGCGGTCCGCAGTTCGTCCGGCGTAGGTTTGTCGGTGATCTACGTCGAGTTCGCTTGGGGTACCGATATCTATGTCGATCGCCAGATCGTGGCGGAAAAGATCGCGCTCGCCAGCGATCGCATGCCGGAGGGAGTTCGCCCGCAACTCGCGCCGATCTCCTCGATCATGGGCCAGATCATGATCGTCGGCATGACGAGCGAAGGAGGCCAGACCGACCCGATCGAGATTCGTACGCTGGCCGATTGGGTCGTGCGGCAACGTCTGCTCACCATTTCCGGAGTGGCGCAAGTGGTGACGATGGGAGGAGGGCGCAAGCAGTTTCAAGTGTTGGTCGAACCCGATCAGCTGTTGAAATACGACATCACCTTGGC
>JBGSHH010000311.1:0-3375 GCA_041752355.1 Pirellulaceae bacterium
TTGGACGACTACGGCACGGCGCTGATCAAGTTCGAGAACGGCGCGCTGGGAACGGTGACCGCGTCGCAGATCAGCCACGGACGCGAGAACGATCTGTTCATCGAAATCGACGGCACCAAGGGGGCGATCCAGTGGCGGCAAGAAGAGCCGAACGTGCTGGTCTTCCGCCAAAATGGCCAGCCGCACAAGCTGTACACACGTAACGGCGGGCCTTATTTGAGTGAGCTATCGATGGCCTCCAGTCGCTTGCCGAGCGGGCATCCCGAAGCCTTCTTCGAAGCCTTTGCCAACGTTTATCGCTCCGCCTACGACCACATGATCTTGCGGGCGACCAACCAGCCGTTTGAGAAAGTGAACACCATTTTCCCGAACATCAACGACGGCGTCGAAGGGATGTACTTCATTCAGCAATGCGTGAACTCGAGCCAGGATAACGGTGCCTGGCTCCCACTCAAGCACGCCCGAGCACGGAAGTAGATAAAGTAGGTCTGGCGAGCCGAGCCAGATCAGGCGTTCGCGCAATCCATAGAACCGCGTCGATTACTAGGTCGACATCGCGCGGAACACGATCTTTCCGCGCCGCACAGCGCTCAGTCAGACCCCGCTCGGCTCGCGGGGCCTACTTTTCTCTTGCCAACTGCAGGCACATTCTGCTCTGATAGTGGTAGGAGGACCTGCCATGCGAACGACATGCTGCTGGGCGTTGGTGGTTGTGATTTGTGGTGCGAACATCGGTTGGGCCGACTCCATCGAGTTGGCCAATGGAGACGTGCTGCACGGCACCGTGCTGTCGCTGGATGCCAAGGAACTCAAGCTACAGAGCGAGACGCTGGGCGAAGTTAAGTTCCCCCGCGCGAAGATCGCCGCCATCCATCTCGGCGATAAAAAACCCGCGCCAGCGCCGACTGCAGCTGGCGCTGTTGCGGATAAGCCCGTCGCGCCGGCACCTGGGACCGCGCAAGACGCCATTCGACAGTTGCAGCAAAGCGGCGTCGATGCCGGCACGATGAAGTTGATCGAGCAAGCGCTGCCTGTGTTTGGTGCGTCGCCGGATGCCAAGAAGTATTTCACCGATCGCGTCGAAGGTTTGATCTCCGGCGACATCGACATTGGTGCCATTCGCGAAGATGCCCAAAAAGTGGTGGACGAACTCGAAGGCTTGAAGCAAGACCTCGGCCCGCAAACGGCTCCCGCCCTCGATCCGTATCTCGGCATTCTCAAGCGGTTTCTGCGCGAGACGGCACCCGGTGGCGGCCAACCAGCGGAGATTGCGCCGCGGAAGAAGCCGCTGGAAGACGACCTGCGCAAGCTGGAAAAGGAATTGAAGTCGGGAGCGACGTAGGCCGCTGCCTGCAGGTCGCGTCTGGGGGCGGTGAATTGCAAACGCGGAGCGTTTCGCTTAGTTTAGTGACGGCTTTCCACCTTCGCTAAAACATCTCTCAGGAACCGTGTTATGAAACTGCGCCGCTGGTCGTGGCTGTTATCCCTGGTGCTGTTCTTTCCGACGCTCGGCGCTCTCGCTCAAGAGATTAAAGATACGCCACTGGAAGTGGGCGCGGTGCGAGCGTTTCCCAAACTGCGTCTGCGCCGGCCCGTGGTGTTCACCAACGCCAACGATGGCACGAACCGGATCTTCACCGCCACGCAACAAGGGGTGATTCAATTCTTCGCCAACGATGACGCGGTGACGGAGGAAGGCGTTAAGACGTTCCTCGACATCGAAAGCCAGACGGTTTACAAAGACAACGAGAACGAAGAAGGCTTGCTCGGCCTGGCGTTCCATCCCAAGTACAAAGAGAACGGGCAGTTCTTCGTCTACTACAACACCACGGATGCCGAACACACCTGCGTTGTGTCGCGCTTCAAGGTTTCCAAGGACGACCCCAACAAGGCCGATCCCGCGAGCGAAGAAGAATTGCTCCGCATTCCGCAGCCCTTTTGGAATCATAACGGCGGCACGCTGGTGTTCGGACCCGATGGCATGTTGTACATCGGTTTGGGCGATGGTGGCAAAGCGGACGATCCGTTCGGCAATGGCCAGAATCTAAAGACCTGGCTCGGCTCGATTCTGCGGATCGACGTCGATCACCACGATGCAGGCAAGAAATACGCCGTACCGAAGGACAATCCGTTTGTCGCTACCAAAGACGCGCAGCCGGAAATCTATGCGTATGGTTTCCGCAACATCTGGCGGATGAGTTTCGATCGCGAGACGGGAGCTTTCTGGGCGGCCGATGTCGGACAGAACCTGTGGGAAGAAATCGATATCGTGGTCAAAGGGGGCAACTACGGTTGGAACCTCCGCGAAGCCAAGCACAAGTTTGGACCCAAGGGTGCCGAGCCCCGCGCGGATCTGATCGAGCCTGTGTGGGAATACCATCACGATATCGGCAAGTCGATCACCGGTGGTTATGTCTACCGCGGCAAGCAAGTGCCAGCATTGGTGGGCTGTTATCTGTATGGCGACTATGTCACCAACAAGCTCTGGGCGCTCAAGTACGACATGAAAGAGAAGAAGGTGGTCGCCAACTATTCGCTCGTCGATTCCAAGACGCCGGTCTTCACGTTCGGCGAGGATGAGGCAGGCGAAGTGTACTACACCGACGTTTTCGGTCAGATCTTCCGCTTTGGCGCGATTAAGAAGTAACGTCCGCGACGAGGCCGTTTTCTTCCGCGTGGTTGTCCTCTGCATCGTGGTCATCCAAGAACCACCACCATCCCCAGGCGGTTGAGGCATAAGCCGCTTCGACCGCCTGCGGTTCGTTGCTGGGCTCGGCTTCGCCACTGGCACCGCTATTGAGGTAAATGATCACCTCCACGGCGTCCTGCGGCGAAAGGATGTTATCGCCCGAGACATCCCAAAACGGCGTGAGCGCTTCCCCCGGCACATAGGCACCCAGCATCCGCGGCCCACCAGCGTTGAGTTCGTTGATAATCAAGAGCGCATCGGTCGGCGTGATGAATCCATCCAAGTCGACATCCAGCGCACGGAGCGGATTCTGCCGGGGCTGACTCTCATGCGCCACAATCACGCGCACGCTTGCCGTATTGGACACAAAGCCGACGCTATCGTGCAGGCGATAGGTTACGTCCGCAGCGCCTTGGAAGTTCGGCGGAGGCGTGAACGTGATCGTGCCGGCGGAGTTATCGACGGTGACTTGCGACTGGGCTGGTTGCGATAGGATCTCGATAGTGGCTGTTCCCAGATTGCCATCGGCATCGCTATCGTTGGCACGAACATCGATCGTCGTCGCGACGCTGCGCACGGTGTAGCCAACATCCTGGGCAGCGACCGGCGGTGACCCATCCGGCACGACGAAGTTCACCATCACATTCGCGCCACCCACCACGATGTTACTCGCCACCAACTCCAGT
>JBGSHH010000312.1:0-12680 GCA_041752355.1 Pirellulaceae bacterium
GACGTTGTTGCTCAATTTGTCGGACGAGTCGCCGTTGATTTCCGTGCTGGGAACAAAAAACGCGCAACGGAATGCGAAGGCCATTCTGAAAAACGTTCAGCCGACGACGTTTCTAACCGTCGGCGAGCGCGATCTATCCTCCCAAGGCTGGAGTGTCTTCTTCGATAATCCGCCCCGTCGCCCTCACCAAACCTATACCGCGCAGCTCGCTAAGCGCAAGTTCACCGTCTCCAGCCACGCCCAACGCGTCACCATTGCCATCGACCGACTCACCGCCGGGCCCTTCGCAGGCGAGCTTTGCTTGACGGTTTATCCCGGCTGCGCGCTCGTGCATGTGGAAGCGGTACTTAGCACCGAACGCGACGCTTGCGCGATTCTGTACGATGCCGGTCTCACTAGCACAACACCCAATTGGCGGCAGGTCGCGTGGCTTGATCCCAGTGAGAAACTCCAACACGCGCCGACGAAATCGCAAACCACTGCCGCACCTGTTGCGGTAGCGCGCCGCACCATCGTGGCCGAGGCCGATGGGGGCAGCGTAGCCGTTTTTCCGCCGCCGCATCAGTATCTCTATCCGCTCGACTTTGCCGACAACTTTCAATTCGTTTGGCAAGGGCGAGGTTTTCAAAACAGCGGTGAACTATGGGGACTGGGCGTGCGCCAACCGCCTGAAGGCGACAAGCGCTTCGTGCCGTGGATCAATGCTCCGCCACTTACCAAGCAACGTCTGGGCGTGTTTTATTTGGTGAACGATGGCGATGCGAAATCCACGCTGGAGGCCGCAGGCAGGTTCACACACAACGATCGTTTCGTGCCACTGGAAGGCTATCGCACTTTTACTAGCCATTACCACGTCGAACACACGCTCGATTATCTCGATCAGCAACGCAAGCAAGGCACGACCGGCGTTCCCAAAGGTCTCGAAACGCCTGCGTTCGTTACGGCGTTCAAGAACAAAGGGGTGGAAATCGTGCATTTGGCGGAGTTCCACGTGAATCACTCGCCGGAGTTTCGCAAGGATCGGCTCTTGCAACTCGAAGCAATGCATCGCGAATGCGAGCGCCTTTGCGACGAGCGTTTTCTGCTCCTCCCCGGCGAAGAACCCAATGTGCATCTTGGTGGGCACTGGATCAGCTTTTTTCCTAAGCCGGTCTATTGGGAACTCCATCCTGAAGCCAACGTTCCTTTCGTGCGCGATGTTGAAGGCTTGGGTAAAGTCTATGCCGTGCGTAATGCGGCCGATGTATTGCGACTGATGGAGCAGGAGAAAGGCCTGATGTGGACGGCGCACGCCCGTACCAAGTCGTCATATCAATATCCCGACCGCTATCGACGCGAAGCGTTCTACAAATCCGATCGCTTTCTCGGCGCGGCCTGGAAGGCGATGCCTGCCGACTTGTCGCAACCGCGACTTGGCTCGCGCGTGCTCAATCTGTTGAATGAGATGGCGAACTGGGGCGAGCAGAAGTACGCCTTGGGAGAGGTCGATGTTTTCAAAGTGCGCCCCGACTACGAGCTTTATGGCCACATGAATATCAACTATCTCAAGCTCGATAAAGTGCCTCGCTTTAAAGATGGCTGGCAACCGGTCCTCGACGCACTGCGAGGTGGTCGCTTCTTTGTCACCACTGGCGAAGTATTGATCACCGACTTTCGGATCACTGGCCAAGAAAGTGGCGCGACGATTTCCCTTGCTGATGGCAAAGCCGAACTGACAGCGAACATGCAGTGGACCTTCCCACCTGCGTTTGCGGAAGTGATCTGGGGCGATGGTCAACGAACGTTTCGCCAGCGTCAAGATCTAACAAAATTTCCGGCGTTCTCCCAAACTCGCCTGAACATCCCGCTCGACATGCCGCAGGCGAAGTGGGTGCGGTTGGAAGTGTGGGACATCGCCGCCAACGGGGCTTTCACCCAACCGGTGTGGATTAAATGAACGCAGAGGACCGCGTCGAATGACCCATTCACGACAAAACCCGCGAGTGACAAGGGTCACTCGCGGGTCTGTTTGTTTAATGGCAGGTTGGAAGCCTACTTAGCCTTACAACGAATAGCCATTTTGCAATTCTGGCTTGACGATGTGGGCGACTTCGGGAGCGTTGGTCGCTTCCATCTTCTTGGCATCCCACTCGATCTTCTTGCCCAAACCTGGTTCGGCGGCGGCCCACACGGCCAAATTGCCGAGCACCACGGTCTCGGTCAAACCGCCGGAGTAATCCGGGAAGTTCGAGCGAGCAGGCTCGCCGCCCTTGATGGCGCGAACCCATTCTTCGAAGTGGCCAGGCGACTTAACCCATTCCACCTTGGGCTTCTCGATGCCGCCGAGCATTTGAATGCCGTTCTCGGCATAATCGCCCGGTGCATAAAGCTTGCCTTTATCGCCAATGACGAGACAGCCGGAGCCGGACATCTTGGCATCGCCAATCAGTTCTTGCGGCGGCAGTTTCTTGCCGTCGTACCAGGTGAACTTGATCTCGCCGCGCTTGTCGGTGGCGGGATACAGGTAATTGATGATCGACCAACCTGGGAAGGTTTGCTTGTTGTGGCCGGAAGTTTCCGCTTGAATCCAAACCGGATCCTTCAGATCCAGCGCCATGTACGGCATATTGAGCGTATGGCAAGCCATATCGCCCAACGCGCCGGTGCCGAAATCCCACCAACCGCGCCACTTAAACGGATGATAGGCGGGATTGTAAGGACGCTTCGGAGCACAGCTCAACCATTCATCCCAATGAATGTGCGAAGGCACTGGCGGAGTATCCGTCGGCTTATCGATCCCTTGCGGCCACACAGGACGATTCGTCCAAACGTGAACTTCGGTCACCTTGCCCAACACGCCACTTTGCACCACGGCAGCGGCTTCACGCAATGAGTTCGAGGCGGTGCCTTGATTACCCATTTGCGTGGCAACTTTGTTTTCGCGCGCGACTTGCGCCATCACGCGAGCTTCGTACACACTCTTGGTGAGGGGCTTTTGCGTGAAGCAATGCTTGCCCTGTTTCATGGCCATGACCGAAGCGATGGCGTGGGTGTGATCCGGCGTGCTGACGGTGACGGCGTCGATGCTCTTGCCCATCTCGTCGAACATCTTGCGGAAGTCAGCATACTTCTTGGCCTTTTCCCACTTGGTGCCGGCGCGGTTCAACTGTTGATCGTCGACATCGCAAATGGCGACCATGTTGCCGGCGCGGCCAGCGTCGGCGCTATCGCTATCGCCTTTGCCGCCGACGCCGATGCTGGCGAAGTTGATGGTTTCGAGAGCGGAACGGCTCTCGCGAGGGCTGACGCCACCCAGCGCCCAATAGCCAGCGCCGATGGCGGCGGTGGTTTTAATAAAGCTACGACGACTACTACGACTCATTTGTAGGCTCCTGGTGAGACGGTGGGAATGCGATACGAAAAGGGGAGGTGGCGAAACCGATCGCAAGTCACTGCGCGCGGCTTCGAGGTGAGACCATTGCAGACAAGCTCCTGTCGAGAGCCCTACTCTTCCGGTCAACTATCCTTAGAACCTAGCTGAATTGCGACCGAATTTCAATTATTGCGAAGGAATTTCAGGTCGGGTGGGAAAAAACAACGACGCAACATGGCCTGCATGGGCAAAGGATGGCCCCCACGGTGGACATTCGCGGCTCAAGTCCCTCAGGTGCGTTCGCTGACACGGCTGATTACAATCGCGATTGCACTTCGAGGAAGCATCATGGCGGAAGCGATCTGGTACTATGCCAAGCACGACCAACAAAAGGGGCCGGTAACCCCTGCGCAGCTGAAAGGTTTGGCTGTTAGCGGCGAATTGCTCCCCACCGATCTGATCTGGAAAGAAGGGATGGGCGATTGGTCGCCTGCGAGCGACGTAAAGGGGCTGTTCCCTCACGCAGCGGCAACGCAATCGGCTGCTGCTCCCGCCGCTACCGTCACCCCCAAAGAATCATCACCTGAGCCGCCACCGGTTCAACCTTCTTCCGCCACACCCACGCCAGTCACTACCGTTTCGCCAATAGCGCCTGCGCCCAGCAGTTCCCCAGCAACGGAGATAACGTCTCCCGCCCCTGGCAGCCGCTGGGCGAGTGCGCCTACTCCTCCTGCCGCGCCCATCGCACCGCCAACCGCGCCGCCAAGTGCGTCCGTGACCGAGCCGGTGCCGGTAGCACCCGCGCCATCGATCGTCACACCACGACGAACTCCGCGACCAGAAACCTCGCCTGCCAACATGCTCGGCAAGCAGTTGCTGGGCGTGGGCTTGGTCTTGGTACTTTGTTTGCGCGGCTGCGACTCCTTAGGCGATCGTTACGCAGCGCGCTTGAATGCCATGGCGGAAGTGGGACCGATTCGCTTCGATGAAGCCTGGGAAGCGAAGAAGCAGGCGTTCGAAACCCGCCGCGCCGGTGTTAAAGAGGAAGGCTTGAAGCGCGAAGCCGAATTGGAAAAACTGCAACTGGAACTCGATCAAATGAACGCCACCATGTCCGCCGAGCGCGAGCAACTCGTGCGAACCACGTGGCGGGAACTGAAAAACTCCGCCCAAAATGCGACCGCCGATCAGGCGATTTGGAACTTCTGGCGGCAGGTGTTGTTTGTGCCGGCGACGCTGCTGTTTGTCGTCGGTTTGTTCTGGTATGGCGGCAGCAGCGATGGACCCGAGCGCTGGCTCTGTTGGAGTATGCTGGCGATCATCGGATATAGCTTGTTCGTCGGCGGTGTTGCCTGGCGATAGGCGCAGATTGCCGGTTGACTAGCGCTTCACTGCTTTCCATGCTGCGGCGCGCTCGTGCGCGCCTACAGGTGGTGGCTGCAGTCTGGCCACCGGATCGTCACCCACAATTAAAGGCAAAGCTTTGAGCGCCGCCAGCAGCACCGAGGTCTCGTCGTCGAGTGCTTTCATAGCCGCAGGCAGGAACTGATCATCGGCTAATTCGCCCATCGCCTGCAGTGCCGCGCGGCGTGTAGCGGCTTGCGGTGCGAGAGCTAAACGTTCCAAGGTTGCCGCGCCTCGCTCGTCCGACCATTGCGTCAGTGTTTTGGCCGCGGCGATTTGCAGCGCCACATCGCGATCACTTAGGAGCTTCACCAAACGATCGATCGAACGGGCTGGCCCACAACGACCAAGCGCCACCACCGCCGCCTTCCGCACCACGGGATCACGATCGTCCAGCAGTTCTAGCAACGCGTCGGCTTGCCGCTGTTCACCGTGAGTGGCCAGATATTCGCAACCACGCCGCCGGATGTCCGCTTCGCCATTGGCCAGCGCCGCGAGCGCCAATTCATGCGCGACATAGTCGGGCGTCGCAACAGCGATCCGCAGCAGATCAGCCCAGACGAGCGCGTCGCTTTCATCTTTGGTTAGTTGTTCGATACGTTGCAGAGCGAGACGCGTTGGCGGATCAAGTTTGAAAATGGCGACCAATTGCCGCCCCGCCGCGCGGCGTATCGCTACGTCGCTCGAGCGCAGCTGCTCGATCGTGGCGAACTCGGGGCTGATTTCGGGCAATAGCTCGCGATAAACAGCTTCGTCGAGCGTGAAGTCGGTCTCCTCGGCCAAGACGATCAGCACGGGAAGCAATGCTTTGCCGCGACGCTCTAATTGTTTATGCGCGAGCCAACGCGGGCTGCTTTTCGGCGGCGACTGATACTGTCGCAGCAAGCGTTTGACTTCGGCCTTGTCCGCCTCCGATACGGCCTTTGTGGAAAGCGCATCGCCACTGGCGATGGCCACCGCTTCGGGATGTTCCGACTGCCACCTTTGTCGCAGCGCGGCTAACTTTGGCGCGCGATTCGCCGCGCTCTCTGTCGCTGGAAACTTGCCTGCTTCTTTCCAAATTTTTTCCAGCGATTCGCTCGCCGCCACTCGCGTCATCTGATTGGGCGACGCGAGAGCATCGAGCAGCAACGGCACCGCCAACTTCGTCGGCCACTGGGCGAGCGACTTGGCTTGCTTCGCCTGTACGACGGCGCTACTGTCGGTCAGCAATTGACGCGCGAGTTCTAGACGCTGGGGATCACCATGCGTGGCGATGCCTTCGGCTACGGCGGCACGCACGCGATAGGACGGATCCGTGGCGGCGCGCTGGATGGCCGGCCACTCTCGACGCATGATCATCGCGCTGGCCGCCGCTTCGCGATGACGTTCCATGGGATCGCGCAACAAATCATAGAGCAACGCCAGTGAGTCATCGTCACTCAATCGTCCGAGCGATTCAATCGCAGTCAAACGCGCCGTCAAGTCGCCATCACGCGTGCCGGCTTGCAACAGCGGCAACGCTTGCGGATCGTTGGTGACGGCGAGCAGCTGGAATGCGGCGCGGCGCACGCGTGCATTAGCATTTTCGGCCAGTCGAACGACCTCGTCGGGAAGCACCACCGGTTTGCTGGCGGCGATGAGGACGAGCGACGTGACTTGCAAGTCGGGAATGTCCCGTTCGAGCGCTTCAATGAATTCCGGCTCATGGGCAGCATCGGCATGGCGAGCCAGGCCTTTAAGCAGTTCGGCGAAAACTTTCGGTTCTGTGATCCTTCGCTCAGGTAACTCGCTGTAGATCGCCAACAAGGCCCGCAGTTCCGTGGCACTTTCCACTTGTTGGCGATGCGCTAGCGTTTCCACCGCCGCGCAGCGCAGCGTGATCGGCAACTTATAATCGAGGATTAGTTTGACGAGCGGCTCCAAGGACGACTGCGGCTCGAGTCGCGCCAGTCCGATGGCCGCGGTCGCGGCAATAAAAGGCTGATCGGAACGGGCGGCAGTACGCAAACCATCTTTGCTGTTGCTGTACGTCGCCAAATAGCTCGCCAATGCGTCGTGTTTCCACTGGTACTCATCCGCTGGTGGTAGCCGTAACTCATTGAGCGTGAGCTTGGCGTACCAACCATCAATACTTTTAACGACCGATTTCCCATCCGCAGTCTTCTCGACAACGTTCGCGGCGAGCAAAGACTGGAGTTCCAGTAAAGTAGGGGCGGATGTTTTCGCTAAGGCCTTCTTCGCGGCGGTGGATGTGGCCTTCGTTTTTTTGGCGGAAGCTGAGGGCTTCGCCAAATCGGGAAGCGGTTTATCCCCCACGAGATCGGTTACACGGCGCAAGCAGCCCGTGCAAAACAGCAGTAGCAACAGCGCAATACCAACACCGGCCCGTGCGAGAGATGGCTCGACTGACCGGCGGAAGCGCGCTTGAGTAGGAAAGATCGCCATGGCAACTCCATTTGCCAAAGTGCGACGGGGCTTACGAGACGAATACTATTTGCTTGCATCCGGCAGGTCGGGAACATCGGGCCCAGCTGGCGGCGCGACGGGCGCACGAGGAGGAGCCGCGGGACCACGAGCGGGAGGCGCCGCCGGCCCGGCAGCCGCTCCTGGCTCTTCTCCACCTGGCACTTCAGCACCTGGCACTTCTGCGCCTGGAACTTCCGGGCCTTCCGGCGTTTCCGTTTTGGGAACCACAACCGCCTTGGGTGCGCCACCCGTTTTGGCGACGCGGTCGAGTTCATTCACGTTGGGACGCAATTCTTTCGCGAACTCTGGCAAGCGCGGCGCGACATTGCCTAGCGCGGCATTGCCTGCAGCGACATTGCCTGGCGCGACATCAGCGACCTTACTCAGCTGGGTGACGGCATCCACGAGATTCGTGACATAGGTTTTTTGCTTAGCGTCCTTCGCCGCCGAGAGCGCACCGGTCTTACCTTCGGTGCCGCGCAAACCAAGCAGTACTCGCATCGCGCGGTCCTTGAGAATGCGCCGTTCCAGTAGTATCCGCTGCTCCTTCTTCAATTCCGCCGGATCGTTCGGATTGCCTGCGAACCCACTCGGAAATCGCGGACCACGTTCCACACTACCGCCGTTCTCGCGCCGCAACCTCTCGCGCTCGATGGCGATTTCCTCATCCATCACACTCAATTGCGAACGGGTCGAATTCAACAACAAATCGCCCAGCTTGCGCGCGACTTCACCACCAGCGACATTCGCATCCGCCGTTAAATCCAAGTTGCCAAGTGATTCGGCTGCCACAAAACGCAGGGACAGCGGTTCCGTCTCATCGCCAACGATCTGCACGAGCAGTTGCGTGATTTGCGGATCGTAGCCGACTTCCGCCAGCGTCGTCAGGATTTCGACTTCGCGTGCTCGCAGCCACGCATGCCCTTCGACATCGCGCCCGGCCGGAACTTTCTTGTCAGCGGCCAGCGGAAGGATTTGCTTGATCATCGAATTGCGAACACCCGACGCGAACTTTCGTTCTGCCGGTCGATCCGCATCGTGATCGACGTGACGCAGGATGCCAATCAGCGCCGCGACTTTAACGGCGTCAATTTGTTTCGGATCGAGCAATTCCGCGATCATAAAATCACGCGCCGCAGGCAGAGGCTCCGCGGGGCCAGCTTGGGGACCGGAGGTCACCCCTTCTTTGCTATTGAGTTCCGCGATGATCAACATCGCGTTGTAGCGCACGGCAGGATGGAAGTTGCGCTTTACGATGTCCTTCATCGTGGTGAACGTCAGATTGACAAGCCGATCGTGCGCTTCCGCAGAAGACGTGCCAGGCCGATTTAGATACATTCGCGCGAGTTCGTTGCGCTGCCTGTGCAACTTCGCGAGTTGCTCGGGCGAGTTCTGCGTCATCAACGGAAAGTAATACCGCGTGAAGAACGCATCAAAGCTACTAGCATTGTCCGCGACCGAAAGCTCGCCTTTGATGATCTGCTGCACCTGACGATCCAACTTGATCGTTGCATCCGAAGGGCGACCGTCCCAAATCGATGGGGGCAACGGCAGCACTTCGTAATTGACAGGTGCCGCCGCCGCGGGAGCCGCCGGCTGCTGACCAAGAGCAAGATTCACGTGCAGGCCACCCGCCACCAGCAGCGACGCCATCAACATCGACCACACATTTGCTATCCGCATTGCCTCATCCTCCTACAACGTCGGCGCTGCCTAGCGCTGGCGTCGCTTTCGCAACTTCTGCCCCTGGTATTTTCTCGCCGAAACGCACAAGCCAACGGGCAGCCAAAAAGTGGCCCGCTACCGCCGATGCGCGCAAAGATCGAAACTGTTCCGTGATAAGACGAACCTGACCCTCTTTATGGTATCTATTTAACTGCTCGCATGTCAACCTAAATCCTTAAAGATGGGGAGTTTAGGACCTCTCCATAACCTTCCAAAGCAGGATGGCTCCCAAGATCGGGCCGACCAGCGTTAAGGAACGTCGTTACGGGGCGGATTGGGAGGTCCAACCTACGAGGGAGCGGAAAAAGGGAATCTTTGCTATAATTCGACAACAACTCCTGAACACAGTTCACCCCGATGGTAGAATGGCAGTTGGTCCAACGACAACGCGCGTGGAGGCGGTCTTGGGCACACTGTTGAGGGGGCGGCGGATTGTGTTGGGTTTTGACGCGGCAGGGAACGATATTGAGGAGGGCTTTTGGTTTTTGTGTCGAAAAGCGTCTCAATTTCACGCACAAAATCGAGTCCGGGAGGCCAAAAATACACTTTTTACTAGTCCCCAAGCGTGGCTTGGACACACAACAATATTACGTAACTACATACTAAATAATTACTTGCGAAAAACAAACACACTTGCGAACCACCTTGTGCGGTTCCCAAGGCGAAAAATGGAGCGAGCACCGCCAACCTCCGACCTTGTCTTCGACCGCCGAGGTGGGTTGGATCTGTAGTCCAACCCGCCAAAACACCGACCCTTTCCCAATTTGGCGCCGTGTGGGTATCCTTAGAGTGTGGGGATGCATATCGCGGAACCGATTTTCAGCCTGTAGCGCACATGTCATCTGTTGAATTCCAATCGTCGCCGGAACCACCGGAACCAACCGAGCCCTCGAAACCCTTCGAGATCAACTTTGCTTCGCGCGTGAAGCAGTTGCCGCCGTATTTGTTTGCGCGCATCAATGCGCTGCTACAAGCCAAGCGTCGCGCAGGCGATGACGTGATTGATATGGGGATGGGCAATCCCACCGATCCGCCGCAGGATCTGGTGATCGAGCAGTTGACCAAAGCGGCCCACGATCCCAATAACCACGGCTATAGCAAATCGAACGGCATTCTGAATCTGCGCCGCGAAGTGGCGGCCAAGTATGCTCGCAAGTATGGTGTCCGACTCGATCCCGAAACCGAGACGATTGTCTGCCTGGGCTCGAAGGAAGGCTTTTCGCACATGTGCCTGGCGCTGATTGGCCCCGGCGACAATGTGATCTCGCCTGCCCCGTTTTTTCCGGTGCATATGCACGCGGTGCATCTCGCGGCCGGCAACGTGATCACGCTGGAAGTGGCCGATAGCGCGAAGTTCCTCTCCAACATCGCCTACACCTGCGAACACATGTATCCGCGGCCCAAGCTGCTGATCCTCAACTACCCACACAATCCATCGACCGTGACCGTCGAGCCGGAGTTTTACGTCGAAGTCGTAAAGCTCGCCCGTAAGTATGGCTTCATGGTCATCAGCGACTTCGCGTATGCCGATGTCGCATACGATGGCTACACACCGCCGAGCTTCTTGTCCGCGCCTGGCGCACGAGAGGTGGGCGTCGAGTTCACCACCATGAGCAAAGGCTACAACATGGCGGGTTGGCGCGTCGGCTTCTGTGCCGGTAATGCCGAAATGGTCCGCGCGTTGGGAGTCATCAAAGGCTATTACGACTACGGCATGTTTCAGGCGATTCAGATCGCCGCCATTATGGCTTTGCGACACACGGATGCCGCGGTCGAAGAGCAATCGCGCGTGTATCAGGGTCGTCGCGATGTACTCTACGACGGCCTGAAGCGATTGGGCTTCGAACTGGAAAAGCCGCGCGCAGGCATGTTCGTGTGGGCGAAATATCCCGAACCGTGGCAAAGCCAACTCAATGCCATCGATTTCTCGATGCTGCTCTTGGAGAAGGGCGATGTCGCCGTTAGCCCCGGCACTGGTTTTGGTCCCGCCGGCGAAGGTTGGCTGCGGATGGCCTTGGTGGAAAATGAGAATCGCCTGCGACAAGCCGTGCGACAAATCGGTCGCTGCTTGCAGAGCGAACTCAAAGGTCAACCTGTCGCCGTGTCATGAACGTTTTCGTCGTAGCTACATGCTTAGCATGTAGCTACGAGACGGTTTGAACGCCACGTTTCATTGTGGAAGTTGCTTGATCTCGGCATGATTGAGCAGGAACTTGTGTCGTTGCTGGGCGAAGTCGGCCAGGCTCATGCGCGGCCGACGACCTTCGGCGGGAACGTCACTCGCTGGCTTTTCGCCGATCGCCGTTTGGAACGCCGCGTAGGTTGAGAGTTTACGCGTATCGGCGGCGACCTCTTTCTCGATCAACGTTTGATACGCCTGCACTTTGGGCTCCAATTTCTTCCAATCCAGCCAGTCCTCAGCGATCGTGCGGACGTGCGATAAGTATTTCTGCTTGAGGCTCGGCACGGCCAAAAGTTTGCTACGTAGCGGCTTTGTGGTGTCGTTCAAGCCGACGAGCGGATCAAGCTCAACACCGCCACCTCCCATGCCTCCTCCCGGACCAAATCCACCGGGGCCAAATCCACCAGGACCTCGTCCTCCGGGGCCAAATTCACCTGGAGCAAAGCCAGGGGGCGGGCCAGCAGGTGGCGGAGTTCCTTCCGGGCGTGGGCCATCGGCCGGCGCGCCTTCGGGACCTCGGCCTCCTTCGGCACCTGGTGGTGGTCCGCCTGGGCCACCAAATCCTCCGCGTCCGCCGCGCCCCCCTGGGCCGCCTCTGCCTCCCATGCCTGGTCCCATGCCAGGCTGAAAGGTTTCGTTGGCGTCGTGCGGAATGATGTGGAAAACGTTCTGTGGATCGCGATAGATGCAGTAATCGCTGGCGCGAACCCAATAGCCGTCGCTGTTGATCAAGGCGTTTTCGAGTGCCAGGAACCAAAGCGCGCCATCGATATCGAGCTTGCCTTGCAAGGCGGCTTCGAGTTTATCGGTGGGCGTTTCGTTGAGTGTTTTGCAGAGATCGATCAACGCCAGCCAATCCTTGTCGTTGTCTTTCGACTTGATGGTGTAGCGGCGTTTGTAGTCCTCGATCTTGTCGCCAAGGTACTCCAAGCCGCCACGACCACCTGGGCTACCTTGCACTTTCCAACGTGCGCCTTCGGAGGTCTTGAAGTTCTCGGCGAGGAACTCTTTGTTAAACTGCTGCGCATTGGTATAGACGCCCCAGCTTTCACCATTGATCGCCAACTTGACGAAGTTCGCCTTGGGGGCGGCGACGTGTTCGCGAGCGGCATCAAGGTAGAGGACCGTGTGCATCAACGTGGGATCTTCGTGGGCGTTGAGCAAATTAAGCGTTTTATAGCCATGCACGCGTTGCTTCTCGTCGACCAAATCGAGCGACAGATTCAACGACTTCTTATAGCCCTGGCCCACTGCGAACAACGACGACATGCCACGATAGCGAACGCCGACGTTGGGATACTTCTTGCCATCGACGATTAGCGTCGCCAGCACATCGACATCGGTGTTTTGGAAATCGGCGAGTTCAGCCTCCCAATCTTCGCTATCGAATTCTAGAAACAGCGTGCGCAGCACGTTGGAAGCATAGAACGGCACGTCGTCGGCCACCGGCGTTACATCGCTAGGACTGACCTTGGGTCCCGGCTTGGGCGGGTCCATTGCTTCGCGACCGAACGGACCGCCGGGGCCACCTGGTCCGCGTCCGCCCGGGCCACCTGGTCCACCTGGTCC
>JBGSHH010000313.1:0-4174 GCA_041752355.1 Pirellulaceae bacterium
CCGATGGGGAAATGCAGCCTTCGAAAGACCTCCCCAATTCCGCATGCGACCTGGATCGTTTAACCTGAACCGAGCTTGATTTCCGCTACTTTGCCCCAGGTGATTCCATGCCGCAGGTTGGTTCGTTTCCCACATTACGTAACGAGATCGCTGGCGTTCCCGTCGTCGAGTTGGCGAAGAAGTTTGGCACGCCGACTTATATCTACGACGAGTCGAAAATCGTCGAACGGATCCATGACCTGAAACAGTTCGATGTCATTCGCTATGCCCAAAAGGCGAACTCGAATCTGGCGATTTTGGATTGCGTGCGACGCAACAACGTGTTGGTCGATGCCGTCAGCGCTGGCGAGATCAAGCGTGCGCTGGCGGCGGGGTTCAAGGTTGGTGGCCATCCGCACGGCATCGTCTACACCGCCGACGTCTTCGATCGCGAAGCCCTAGCGCTGGTGGTGGAGCTGGGCGTGCATTGCAATTGCGGCTCGCCAGATATGCTCGAGCAACTCGGCCGCGTCGCCCCCGGCAGCGAAATCACGCTGCGGATTAATCCTGGTTTTGGGCACGGACATAGCCAAAAAACCAACACCGGCGGCGAGCAATCGAAACATGGCATTTGGCACGAGAACCTCAGCGATACGCTGCTAATCGCCGATCGCCATGGCCTAGCGGTGACGGGCATTCACATGCATATCGGCTCCGGTACCGATCTGGAGCATCTCGCACAAGTTTGTGGGGCGATGGAGAAGGCCGTGGAACTCGTCGGTCGCACGGTGACGACCATCAGCGCTGGCGGTGGTTTGCCGATTCCGTACCACGCCGGACAAACCTATGTCGATATCAATCAATACTTCGGCCTGTGGGACGCGACGCGGAAGAAGCTGGAAGGCAAACTGGGTCACAAGTTGACGCTGGAAATCGAGCCGGGCCGTTACATTCCGGCGGAAAGTGGCTACTTGCTGGCGGAGATTCGCGCTGTGAAGCAGATGGGCAATAACACGTTCTATTTGCTAGACGCGGGCTTCAATTGCCTGGCGCGGCCGATTTTGTACGGCTCGTACCATCCGATGTCGATCGCGCCGCTCAATGGTGCCACCGATCTGCCCCATCACGAGGTGGTGGTCGGCGGCCCGCTCTGCGAGTCAGGCGATATTTTCACGCAAGAGGAAGGTGGCTTTGTCGGCAAGCGTTCGCTGCCGGTGGCAAATGTCGGGGACTTTTTGGTTATTGAGTGCGCTGGGGCCTACGGCTTTGTGATGGCCAGCAACTACAACGGCAAGCCGCTGGCCGCCGAGGTGCTCATCAAGGGGAAAACGCCCCATTTGATCCGCGCGCGGCAGACATTTGAGGATTTGGTACGCGGGGAGATCATTCCTGCGTAAGTGGGGTAAGCCTCCGGCCTGCCGTGTATTTCCTCTTTCGGCGGTTGGCCTGTGTCCGATACCCACCTATAATCACGGTAGGTGAGTTTGTGAAATCTGTCACGAATTTCGGCGACCGGTTAAAAACCAGTCCCTTTTAAGCAATATGGCCAAAGCTGGACCTCGTAAAAAACTCCCCAAGGAAATTGCCGTTATCAATGCCGATAACTGCACCGGGTGCGAGTCGTGCCTGGAAGTTTGCCCCGTCGATTGCATCGAACTCAAAGAGATGCATTTGGGTGTGAAGGGGAATCAGTCGTGGTGCGAGATCGACTTCGAGCGCTGCGTGGGGTGCGAAGTCTGCGTCCACATTCCGCAGAAGAAGACGAATCCTTACGAGTTGACGGTCTGCCCTTGGAACGCGATCGAGATGGTTCCCACCGAACAACTCGCGCTCACCGTCGCGCAAATCGGCGGTCCGCCAGAATACATCCAACAGAACTGGGATCGCCTGGTCGGCAGCGCTCAGCATCTGGCGGAGATGAAGGCGGCCTCGTAGTTTTGCTGTTGATCGACGAAGCTAGCCAAATCGCGGTCCGCAATCGCCTTGCAATGCCGATTCAAACATCTCGTGATAGCGATTCACGCGACGATCAGGCCAGTGTCGTGCGAGCCGATCAAGGTCACCCCAAAAATGGCTTTCGTCAAAGCGTTCAAAGTTGCAGGCCGCAAACAATGCCAGATTGTGGAGCGCATCGGCGAGAGCGCCAGCGAAGGCCACCTGTCTGGTGTGGAGCCTCCATCGAAAAGGATTCCATCGTGCGCGTTGCCAAGCGATGGGACGAATATCCAACATCGCTTGATAGAGCAGATATCGATATGCTTTTTGGCGTAGCTGGTCCATGGCTGTAAAGCTTCTTCCCGCGCCGCTTGTCACCTACTCCCCCACCTTGCGCGCTTCGTGCCAAAGTTGCACGGCGGCAGCACGGGCTTTGTCGGCACCAGCATAGTCTCCGGCCGATTCCAGACGCGCCGCCACCCCTTCCATGTGCAATGCTGATTGCCGCAGCTGCAATTGAAGCGACGTGGGTTGCGCGACGCTCTCCTCTTCCGGATGCTGCTTGGCAGGAACAGGCATGGATCGAAGCAAAGGAGCATTGGCTTGTTTTTGCTTTTGCGCCACGAGCTTACGCAGCGCCGCCGCGAACTCCGCTTCTTCCACCGGATCGACAGGTGCATCGCGATCCGCGGCGCGCAATCGCAGAATCTCCTCCACCATGCCAGGCGGAGGAGATTTAGGCCGAGGTAGATCGCCCAAAGGTACGCCTTGAAACAAGTCCGTCGAATAGTTCTTGTTGCGCGGCACGCTTCCCACCGGCGCATCCCGAATCAAGTCACGCTCGGACTTAGCCGCTTTGGGAATAATGATATCTTGGGAACTGCCGGGCCTGCCGAACAACAGCAATAGCCCGATCGCCAGCCAGAAACAGCCTTGCCGCTGTAGGTACTTGCTTGTCATCGCTGGGCCTCCGTGGATCTCGTTGCGTGACTCTTCAGTCACTCAATATAGGCCCTCCGGCAGGCAATCACCAAGAGCTATTGCGGCAAGACTTCCTGCACCACGCCAGTGGTTTGCAAGGCTTGCTCCAACGCGCTGACGCGCGTTTCCAGCGCTTTAAGCCGGCCTTGCGTTTCCGGCGTCTCATGGACGTAGGTGGTGCGGCCACCCAAATTGAGACAGCCAGTGAGCGTGAGCAGCAGACCGCTAGCGAACAATCCTGACGACACGACAACCTTGCGTAAGAACATAGCGTCCTCAAAGAACTGCCGAGATAAGAGGCCCCAATCCTTGGGGACCAAGCGCGGCATCGTCCTGTTTGGCGAATGGCCGGTCAAGGGAAGAATTTGCAATGCCCATGACGCCACCGGGGCGCTGCTAGCCGGTTCACCGCAAATACTGCGTCAGCGCATCATTAGCGAATCGCATAGGGCGCGTTAAGTCGCGACGGACATTCGAGTTGCGAACGATAAACGCGTCTTGTTTTGTCGAAATTTCGCTCTACCCGGCGCGGCCAGCTTTCCACTACACTTCCGCCACTTCACACCCATGCTGCCAGGAGGGCCAGGTCATGTCGTCGGGGAATGTTCATCCTTGTTTGTCGGTGGCGATCATTGTGCGCAATGCTGCCGAGCCACTGGCCGAAACACTCGAATCGATTCGTCACCTTGCCGACGAGATCATCATCGTCGATTCCGGCTCGACCGACGAAACCCAAGCGGTTGCCCAACAATACAACCTCAGGTGCTATCCCCTGCCGTGGCAGGACAACTTCGCCACCGCCCGCAATCATGCCGCGCAGCTTTGCGCTGGCGATTGGATCTTGTGGCTCGACGCCGGCGAGCGCTTAGCGCCGGAAGCCGCCCAAGGCTTGCGAACGTTCGTCAATACGCAAGCCGATCCGAGCAACGCGTACATGCTAGTGGTGCGTTTGCCCGCGCAAGCGAACGAGATCGCTGGCGAACAAATCGGCGCGATTCGCCTCGTGCCGAACGATCCCGCGCTCAAGTTCACCGGCCGCTTGCGCGAGACGCTCCTCCCCGCGCTCGCACTGGCGAACATGCAAGTCGAAGGGCTCCCCTTCCGCATCGATCGCGGCTTGCGCGAACTCGATCGCGCAGTAAAAACGCGCCGCGCACAACGCAACATTCAACTCGCCGATCTTTCGCTACGCGAACGAGGCCCGCAAGCCGGCCTGCTGCTGGCGATGGGCGATGGCTTTCATACGCTCGGGCAAAACGAACGGGCCGCGCAGTACTAT
>JBGSHH010000314.1:0-3488 GCA_041752355.1 Pirellulaceae bacterium
ATTGGACAAAGTTCTACAAAGCGATTGAGCCCTACAATGTCGTTGCGTTCTTTCATGGGCATACGGGGACCGGCGTAAGGAAATGGAAGCCAGAAGGCGAGGAGAATCCGCTCGACGTTGTGAATACGGGCCAAACCGAAAAAGGCTTTTTTGTCGTCGAGGTCGGCGAGCAACGCCTGCGGCTTGGCTATCATGTCAAACAGGACGCCGCGGTCCTAAAGAATCCGGAGTGGACCTGGAAGTACTTGTTTGAGAAACCAATCAATCGGCCAGTGACTCAGCCAGCGGCCACTGCCAATCCTTAACTTACTCTGTGGGGAAGCCGCAAGTCCCCAGCAAAACAGCGGTACTTATGTCTCATTCCTTGCGCCGTCGCCACTAGGTAACTGGGCAATTCCGGATTCCGAAGATTCTCAAGAGCAAACAACTGCTCATTGCAGAGAATGGCCGTACTTCGCGTTTCACCATTCCTCAAAGATAGCGAAGAAGCGTCAAGTAGGCCTCATCTCGGACTTTTGCTTTGATCAGTTAAGACCAGCCAATAAAAATATTCGGATGCTGTACGCTCAGGCAGTGCGGTGGTGGATGCCGTACCCGTCGGTTCGCCGGCAGCGCTGCCCGTGTTCAAGTAATTGATGATCAGCAGTGCATCGAGCGGTGTGATCACTCCGTCATGGTTCACATCAAGGAATACGCCTTCCCGAATTGGGGGACGAGCAACTTGCCGCGAACCAAAGGCGTTTAGATCGTTGATTATCAGTAGCACATCCAGGGGCGTAATGCGGCCGTCGCCGTTGGTATCACCAGGCAGCAATGCGTTTGTCGAAAGTTGATTGGCCGACCAGTACCAGGCATCCGCTGGTGGTGTGTAAGCGGGGCGGATCAATCCAAATGCCGGTGTCGTCGTTGTGGCGGCAATATTCACCGGTGACGCGCTGACGACGTCACCTGGATAGCAATAACTGTTCGGAGTGCCGGCGCAAGCATAAATGGGAGTCGTGGCGGTATCGACAACCGGGGGACCAATCGGATGCGAGATGGTTTCGCTCTGCAACGAGAATGTGACACTATCCGATGTTGCCTCGACGCTGCCAAACTCGACAAGATACTCGCCAGGATCCAATAGCAGGCTGGTAGCCGAGCGCAGTTCGCCGATGGGTGCCGCCAGGTAGAACAACGGTCGTTCCGCTTGGTCATAAATTGCCATCCACGCCGATCCGCCACTTGAACCTGCCGTAGTGGAAAACAGCAAGCTGAATAACTGCGTCTTCGCCACGTACAGTGCATGGACTTCGACCGGCGTGGCGGTACTCAGCGTTCCCGCAAACAGTGTTTCGCGCGCCGCTACCGGTCCAGTAAACGAAATAGCCAACTTATAATTGCCCACCGCGAATTGCGGATCCTGGGAAGCACTCGAGACTTCCACGAAAAACTGGCGATCGCTTTCGATGTTCGCGATTTGCAAGACATAAAGCCCTGCTCCATTGGCCACGACTTGCGCCGGCAACATCAAGCCGTGCCGGTCGCGAACGAGAATTCGCGGGATGAGTCCATCGGGCGACAGCGATTCAACAGCGACGGTCATGACCTGCGTCAGGCGACTTCGCTCCGCTGAATAGACTCGATATACATCGTGATCGCTTGCCACGCTAATCGTGGCAACGGCGCGATAGCGCAATAAATCCACCGAGTTCACAGCGGCCTTGAGCTCCACAGCTTCCGCGTCGTCGTCATCCGTGTGAGCATCATCTTTGAGGATGTCAAACTCATCATCTGAAAGGAAGTCGCGAATATCCAAATCGTCAATGGCGGATTCGTCATAGCCAACCAGGTGAAAGGATTGATCGATCACGCGCGCGATCTCCGCCTCCATCGCGGTTTGACGATCAACAAATGAGCCCACAATCGCGTAGCCACCCAACCCAAACAGGTCGCTGGTATTGGCTTGAACGCGTGCATAGTAAATGGAATTGCTCGTCGCAGGCACGGTTACCGAAAGTGTATCGCCGGTATGACCTACACCCTCCGCCTGGCCAATAACCGCGTTGCTTTCATCCACGATTGTCAACTTGGCCTGCAACAGACTGAGGCCGCGAGTTTGTAGTGTGAATCGAATGGGTCCTGAATAGTCGGAGACATTGGGCAATTCGAACACATCGACATCGCTTGCGCTTGTAATCGCGCCGAAACCAATGGCTGGCGTACTGCCCGCATAGTGAGAGTCGTCGTCCGACAGGCCCATAAGCGTCGCGGTGTCAATCGTGTTGTTGGTACTCTTAAGTTCGTTGCGATCAGGACCGCGCTCGCCATACAGTGCCATGAGATCATCGACGTCGGCAGTCGTGGGCACGGCTTCAATGTCGGCAGCGTGCTTGAACATCGGTGAGAGGGGATCGAGGTTGTGCTCTAGCCCCAACACATGACCCGCTTCGTGCAATGCGACTTTATAAAGTGTCTCCAGATCGGTGAAATCGCCAAGACTATTGAACAGCACATCGCCCGACCAAGAACCGCCGCTCGTTTCGTCATTGGGTACCGACACGGCTAACGTTTCAGGCGACATGGGAATCGCCCCGATGCGGATGTCGCCAAATCGTCGGATGGTGGCATCCGTAGGCGTTCCAAAAGGAACTCCCAGGTCATCGACAACACCCACGTTGATATTGACGTATTGCGCCCAAGTTTGAAACGCTTCGAGAATGACATCTTGCCATGATTGGGCTCCCAAGCCATCCATGGTGGCCTGCAGCGCATTGGCATGGCTTCCGATCAAGGCGCCATCGGGGGCGAAGCTGAGGGTCAGTGCCGCCGCATCGCTCCAGGCACCATCGGAATCAAAGACGATGCGCGCTTCGAGTGCTTCGCAGTGGCGCGCTTTCTGAATCCGCTTCGTCGGCCGGGTTTTGTGACGGGTACGAAACATAGGTCACTCTCCTCGCTTCTGAACATGGCTACGAGGATTGATCTGTGGAGCGTTGCCAAGTCGTCGCGCCAACGCAACGATTTCAGCCAGCCGAGGATGCTGATGTAGCGACTGCAAATCACGATCAGATGCGAACAGTTCGCCCAACGCGGGATCGAGTGCGACGGTTTGCTCCAGCATCGCGAACGCTTTGTGTTGTCCCGACGGATCATCACCAGCGAGGATCGCTTCCACGCAAGCCGCTTGATACCAGGCCATTGCCGAACGAGGCGCGGCACTCAGTGCGGCAGTCGCATCGTCGCGCGCCGCACTTTTGGATGCCAAGCGAGCGTGAAGCACCGCGCGTGAACCAAGCAGCAGAGCGTCCTGGGGAGAACTCTTTAATGCCTGCGCTATCAGCGAAATCGCTTGCTGCGGCTGATTTCGACGTTCCGCCATAATATGGGAAAGGTTTTGCAACGCGGGGCGCGAGTTCGGCGCAAGCCTGAGCGCTTCGCGGAAAGAATGGGCCGCCGCCGATTCGTCAGTCGCCAATTGCTCAACACCGCGCGCAATCCAACTGAAC
>JBGSHH010000315.1:0-11203 GCA_041752355.1 Pirellulaceae bacterium
GACGTAACTCTAGTCCCCACAATAAGAAAGCCCTTCGACGTTCTCGCCGAAGGGCTTCTTGTCCAGTCAAGTCGGGGTGACAGGATTTGAACCTGCAACCTTCTGCACCCCATGCAGACGCGCTAGCCAGATTGCGCTACACCCCGGGGGTTCTAATCTCTAAAGCGGCCGACAGGGTCAGCTGCTTCATTTCCAAGCTACTACTATCCCAAATCCCCGCCTGCTCCGCAACGCCACAATACCCACCAATTTGCTGGAGAAAATTCGGGCCCCTCGTCAGCGTCCGCAAAACGAAGTATCACAATTGGACACGAACCGGCAGTCGCGGGTTCGCGGCGGCATAAAAAGTGGAATATCCGAACGGTAGATAAAGGCGAATGACCTATGGCCAGCGGGTTTGCAGAGCGGTTGGCGGCGGCAGTACGCAGGACGAAGACACCAACTCTGGTGGGGCTCGATCCCAGGGCGGAGAGCCTCCCGGCCGGCCTACTCGATCCTTCGCAACGCGATAACCTGGCCGCGGTGGCGGAAGCGTATCGTATCTTCTGTCGAGGCGTGATTGATGTCGTCGCGCCGCTCGTGCCGGCCGTAAAGCCGCAGGCCGCCTTCTTCGAGGAGATCGGTCCCGCCGGCATGAGTGCCCTGGCCGATGTGGTGCGCTATGCCAGTTCCCAAGGCTTGCTGGTGATCCTCGATGGCAAGCGGAACGATATCGGCAGCACGGCCACCGCTTATGCTAAGGCTTATCTCGGTGCGGGCGAACAAAGCCCTTGGGGAGCCGACGCGCTCACCGTCAGTCCGTACCTCGGTGATGATAGTCTCGATCCATTCGTCGATGTCGCCAACGAAAAGCAGGCAGGCATCTTTGTCTTGGTGAAGACTTCTAACCCCGGCGGTAAGTTGTTTCAAGATCTTATTGCCGACGAGCGAACGATCTATCGGCATGTGGCGGCGTATGTGGAAACGCTGGCGGCGCGAACCGCTGGCAAGTGTGGCTATGGTTGCGTTGGCGCAGTGGTGGGTGCCACTTATCCGGAACAATTACTCGAACTGCGCGAAGCCATGCCGCATACCTGGTTCCTCATTCCCGGCTTTGGGGCGCAAGGTGGCACAGCGAAAGACTGCGCGGCAGCTTTTGACGAGCATGGCCTAGGCGGCGTGGTCAACAATAGTCGTGGAATCATCTTCGCGCATAGTCGACCGGAGTATAAGGAACGTTTCGGCGCCGCGCATTGGCAAGAGGCCGTCGAAGCCGCGACGCGCGACATGATTGCCCAACTCGCCGCCGAAACACCAGCCGGTAGGCTGACTTCCCCATGAGCGAATCGCCGCGCACGCTGTCTTGGGGCAAGATCATCGTCGCACTGATGGCGGTCGGGCTCGCGGCGTTCCTGCTATACTTCTTTCGCCATGATTTGTCCCTCGCGGCGCTGGCGGAACGCGAAAGCACGCTCCGCGCTTGGTATAGCGAGCGACCCTTGCTTACTCTCGCGCTCGCTTTCGCTGTTTATGTACTCGTCACTGGCTTGTCGTTACCGGGAGCTAGTGTGCTATCTTTGGCATACGGTTGGCTCTTCGGTTTTGCGACCGGCTTGGTGCTAGTGAGTTTTGCATCGACGAGCGGTGCAATTATCGCCTTCTTGCTCAGTCGCTACGTTTTACGCGACGCGATTCAACAGCGTTTCGGCCCACGATTGGCAGACTTTAACGAACGTCTGGATCGCGAAGGGGCCATGTGTCTGTTCACACTGCGCTTGATTCCCGCAGTGCCCTTCTTTGTGATCAATCTAGTGATGGGATTGACCGAGATGCGGCTACGCACGTTTTGGTGGGTGAGCCAACTCGGCATGTTGCCGGGAACGTGCGTTTACCTTTGGGCGGGAGCAAGCGTTCCGAGCCTGACGAAACTCACGCAGCCCGGCATTAGCATCGTCTCGCCGCAGTTGATCATCGCCTTTATCGCGCTCGGTCTCTTCCCGTGGCTCGCGCGTTTCATCGTCGCTCGCTTTCGCGCAATTTGAGTGTCATCGAATCGTCCCCGATTGTGATGCACGGAAGACCTGTCTTCGACAATTGTAGGCTGTTAAAAAGCACCCGTTCTTTAGCCCATTCAAGTTGCGCTTTTTGAAAGAACCTTCGTTTCCGTTGAGTTGCACCTGGCGGAATTCCATCCAACTACTCCGCCTCGTATCCATACCTCTCGATATAATCGCTCCAACGGCGGCGAATTTCGGCTTTGAGGTCCGGTGCCAACTCGTGGCGATTGACTGTGTAGTCCTTCTGTCCTTGCACATACTCTGCGAGTTGGGCGCGGACGGGTTCAAAATCACCCAAATCCAGCGCGGCATAGATCTTCTGCACTTCACCGAGTGGATCGCGCACTAAATCTTCATAACGCAATTCATACAGGTGATTGCTATCGATGCCCAGGCGCTGCGCGTCATAGCCTCGATACATCCGCTCGAACGCTGTGAAGACAAACTCATCGAGATGCTCATTCTTCGGACGTTGCAGACCTTGCACGTCGTCGAGCGATTTCCATAACCGTTGCGTCGAGGGAAACACCGAGTACGGACTTCTGGCGATGTGGATGAACTTCGCGCCAGGAAACAGTTTGCTCAATACTTCGACGCGCCCGGTGTGTGGCGGCGATTTGAAAATGATCTGACGCTTCTTCTGATAGGTCAGCGTTTGGGCGAATCGCTGCAAGGCGTCGCACCAGCTTGCCAGTACACTCTCTGGAATCTCCGTCATGTCCAAGAAATTCATGTACTCCGGCGGATGGTTAGGAAAAGCGATCCGTGTGTAGATCGACGGTACGCCCAAATTGCACAGCGCAAACTCGTCTTCCTGCGGATGCTTCCAGCCTGCCGCCATGTTGTCCATCGGGCGTTGCTTGGGAATTAGAAAACCACAAAAGTTAGCGATGAACCATTCGGTGACCAGGTAGTGATGCGGCGTGAAGCATTCGTAGGTTGTCGGAAAGCAAAACCGATCATCGAGTACCATCAGTTCATGGAGATGTGTCGTGCCGCTTCGCCAATGACCGATAATAAACACCGGCGGTTGTTCGATCGCGGTCTCGCGAATCTTGCGCCCATGCAACGCGCTCTGCAGCCACGCCATGATCGTGTTGAATATCGCGCAAAGCGTGATCAGAAGCGCCATGACCCAGCGCGTGGGATGAATCGAAAAGCGATGCCGCACCAGCATCGCGAGCCAGTCGCCCAGTCGCATTCCATGCCAAAAACGAGGCGAATACCACGGATAGCTGTTGGTCTTTTGCTTTTTGGGGGGGCTGGTGGGTGAGTGAGCAACAGTTTGCGACATCGATCCGCCGACTGGAGGTGAGCAGGTTGAAAACAATGCCACATTCTACTGTCCTACCACCACTTGGTGTAGACAGGGCTTGCGTGGCTGGGGGGCATTTGCCAGCATGGAACCAACATTGCCCGCCACCACTACCCAATTGCTGGTTCACGATGCAATTCTTTGCTTTTCATTTGATGCCGTGGGATCGCCTCCCCCCTGAGTTCGACACGAAATATAAATCGGCCTGGACTTGGCTCCCCAATTCGCTGTACGACCCGGTGCACGGGCACGAGCTCTACAACCGATTTCTCGACGAGCTAGTATTGGCTGAGGAACTCGGCTTCGATGGCGTTTGCGTCAACGAGCATCATCAGAACGCTTACGGCACGATGCCGAGCCCAAATTTGATGGGCTCGATCCTTGCCCGACAGACCAAGCGAGTGAAGATCGCCGTAATTGGCAACGCCCTGCCCCTTTACAATCCGCCTACACGCGTGGCGGAAGAATTCGCCATGATTGATGTGATCAGCGGCGGGCGATTGATCGCGGGCCTTGTCGTGGGCGGTGGACCGGAGTACTACAGCTTCACGGTCAACCCGACATTCGCGCGCAGCATGTACCACGAAGCGCTTGATCTCGTGATTCGCGCCTGGACCGAGCCTGGTCCATTCGAACACTATGGCGAGCATTGGAAGCTGAAGTATGTCAATCCTTGGCCGCGCCCGCTGCAACAACCGCATCCGCCCATTTGGATTCCGGGCGCTGGCAGCAAAGAGACGATCGATTTCGTCGCCCAGCGACGCTATAGCTACATGGGCATCCCGTACTTCCACATCGATTTCTTCGAGAAGAATTTCCAAAGCTTCCGCGACGCTTGCCAGAAATATGGCTATACCGCCGATCCTGAGCAACTCGGTTGGCTTTGTCCCATCTATGTCGCCGACACCGACGAACAAGCCTGGGCGGAATACGAGAAGCATCTCTTCTACTTTGCCAAGCAGTTGCTGAAGGGGCTCGTCGTGCTGCCCCCTGGCTATACCAGCGCTCGTTCCATCGCCGGCATCAATAAGGCGCTCGGGCAGTTCCTGAGTACCGTGGAAACACGTAAGCAGATTGAAGAAGGTGCCTATGCGATTGTTGGCAGTCCCGCCACGGTGCGTGACAAACTGAACGACTACATCAAGCGCCTGGGCGTCGGCAATTTGCTCGGTTTGTTTCAACTCGGCACACTGCCAGCCGATCTCACCAAGAAGAATATGACGCTCTTCGCCACGCAGGTGCTGCCACACTTGCGTGCTTCGCTTCAGCCGACGGTTCCCGCGATTACTGGCTAGAGTATAGGTTTCGTCTTGGCTCACTTTTTTGACTGCCATTCATCTCCTCATTGATTCTCCCCATGCCCACGCCTGAAACGATTTTTCTCGACATTCGCGGCAAGAAGACACAACTTACGATCGGTGGGGAAGGGCCGCCGCTGTTGTATTTGCATAGCGCCGGAGGCGAGACCGAATGGATGCCGTTTCACGATGCGCTCGCTAAGAACTTCAAGGTCTATCTACCTGCACATCCTGGCTTCGCGCTCTCGGCAGGTTTGGAACAAATCACTGATATTCACGACATGGTGTGGCACTATGTCGACTTGCTCGCAGCGCTCAAGCTCGAGCGAGTGCCGATCATTGGCTTCTCGCTCGGTGCCTGGCTGGCGATGGAATTGGCCGTGCTGCGACCGGAACTCGTGGACAAACTGGTGTTGGTGAACGCCGCCGGTGTGCGAATTCCTAACGCGCGCATGGCAGAGTTGTTCATCGACGACTTCGACGAGATGCGCAAGTTGTTGTTTTTCGATCCTTCCAACGAAGCGCTCATCAAGCAGGCGATGCCGCTCTCGATCGACGACTCGCGCATTTTAATGTGGTTGCGCGCGCGGGAAGCAACGGCGCGTGTTGGCTGGAACCCCTATCTGCACAATCCCAAGTTGCAGCATCACTTGCATCGTATCGCCTGTCCGACCCTGGTGTTGTGGGGCCGACAAGATAATCTCATCCCCCTGCCCCACGGCGAATTTCTGGCCGAGAAAATCCCCGGTGCCAAGCTAGAAGTCTTCGAGAACTGCGGTCACATGCTGCCGTTTGAGAAGTGCGACGAATTTACGGAACGCGTGACGAAGTTTATGAGTACGTGATGTCTTCGTAGCATGACAAGCTACTCGTCGTCCGGGTCTAATTTCGCGACGGCGATCAGGATCGGCAGTTCTTGATCTTCGTGATGCAGTCGGAGCCAGAGTATTTCGCCGTCGCGCTCCCAAATCGTCACGTGTTCGCCTACTGCCCAATCGGGATAGCGATCGTCACGATAATCGATGGACAGTGCGAAACTGCCCAAGACTTGCTCGATCTCGCCGATCCAATCCTCGTATCGCGTTCGGTAGCTTGCATAGATCGACGGGTACTTCGCTTCAACGTCGGGATCATAGAAATCTTTGGAGACGGCGAGATAAACTTCAGGCTCATCTTGCAATTTTGCCACACACTGAGCGGCAATCATCGACGCTTCTTGCTGGCAATGCGGCAAGGACATGGGTGCCCTCATTTTCTCAACTTCCTATTGGCCGGATCGAATTGTCAGGGACGAAAATCGTCCGCTATTCTAGCCGATTGGCGTGCTTCATCAACGAATCATCAGGGCCATCAATGTCACCAAAGAAAGCAGTACGCTGAGTACCGTGCCGAGTGTGAAGATGACGATGCGTGTGGTGCCACGATTGGCACCCATGTGTGCCACGTAGCCTTCGCCAATGGGTCCGAGGCAGAACAAGATGTTCGCGGCGAGCGCGCCTCCGACGATGGTTCCCAAGTTGTCAGGGTGGACTAATCGACCAAGGCTCATGACACTGACGATCAGCACCGCGCCGACGAGAATCGCATTGTAGACGAACCGCAGCTTTTCCCATGCCCAGAAGACTTCTTGCGCCGTCGCCTCACCACTAGGTGGTACCGTGCGTTCGTCTTCGATCGGACTCGCGGCGTAAGGATTCTCCTCCACACATCACCCCAAAAACGGTTCTGTCGGCAGCGCAAACGCCTGGGCAAATCCAAGCGGCAAGGTCACACCGGTGATCCAGCGGGCATCCTGCGAAGCGAGAAAGGCGACGGCGGATGCGACGTCGTGCGGCGAACCCATCCCTAGCGGATGGCAGGCTTGAATCTTCGCCCAAGTTTCCGGCGTCAGATGTTCGACATGCTTGTGGATCATTGGCGTATGCACCAAGCCCGGCGCGACGGCGACGACGCGGATGTTCCGCGGCGCGAGTTCCCAAGCGAGTGACTGCGTGAAACCGATCAGCCCCGCTTTGCTCGCGCTGTAGACCGAAAAGCCTGCGCAGCCTCCCAATGCTAGCGCCGAGGCGATATTCACAATCACGCCATGAGGTCCATGCATGTGCGGCAGCACTTGCTGCGTCATCTCAATCGCGCCCCGCAAATTCACATCCAACAGAGCCTGCCAGTCCTCGCGAGCGAACTCCTCAAACTTACGGGCTTCTTCCACGCCCGCGTTGTTGACCAAGATGTCGATCTTGCCGAATTCTTCCAAGCATGCATCGATAGCACTCTTGCAGGCGTCGGGCGAAGTGACGTCGCAATCGGCATAGACATAGCCTTGCTCGTACTTGGCCAGTCGTTTGGTCAATCGCTTCGGTTCATGGCGCGACGCCATGGCAATGGCCGCCCCCTCACTCGCCAGTCGCTCGGCAATTGCACCGCCAATGCCGCGATCGCTCGCGCCAGTAATCAATGCCACTTTGCCGGCGAATCGTCCGACCGGCGGAGTTGCCGATTGGCTCGCGGTGGAAGTGGTTGGGTCGATATCGGCTTGGCTCATGTTGCTGGCTTTGCAGGTTTCGCGGCGGGCTGGCACAGATCTTATTGTGGAAGCACCGAGTTGCTTCGTCAACGCTGGCGATGCTAGCTCAGCAAAACATTGCCGACCAAGATTAAAGCGATCTGGACAGTTTGGGGGCCTCTCGGTAATCTCCGCCCCTCTTCTTTAGTCCATTTCATCAGAATTGTCGAAACTTTCGCTATCGCCGCTTCGCCCTATGAAACGTCTGTCCGGCTGGCAAGATCTGATCCTCCCCATCGGCCTCATCAGCAGTTTGCTCGTGTTGCTGGTGCCGATGCCGCACGCGCTGATGGACGTTTTGCTAGCGATCAACATCAGCGCGGCTGTGATTGTGTTGCTCACGACGGTCTATGTGCGCACGCCGTTAGAATTCAGCGTTTTTCCCTCCATCCTCCTGGCGACGACACTCGGCCGATTGGTGCTGAACGTCGCTTCCACCCGCTTGATTCTGACCAGGGCGGGGATCGATGGGATGGATGCCGCCGGTGGTGTAATCAAGAGCTTCGGCGAGTTCATTGCTGGCGATCGGATCGTGGTCGGCATCATTATCTTTGTGATTTTCGTGGTGATTCAGTTCGTGGTCATCACCAAAGGTGCCACGCGTATCAGCGAAGTCGCCGCCCGTTTCGCTTTGGATGGTATGCCCGGTCGCCAGATGGCAATCGACGCCGACTTGAACGCGGGCATCATCGACGAGAAGGAGGCCCAGAAACGCCGCGAAGATATTACACGCCAAGCCGACTTCTTTGGTGCCATGGATGGTGCTAGTAAATTCGTGCGCGGTGACGCGATCGCCGGCATTCTGATTACGATTATCAACGTCGTTGGCGGTTTGCTCATCGGTGTGTTTGAATTCAACATGAGTGTCGTCGAATCGGCGGCGTTGTTCACGAAGCTCTCGATCGGCGATGGACTGGTGAGCCAGGTACCCGCGTTCCTAATTTCGCTCGCTGCTGGTTTGCTCACTACACGCAGTTCCCAAAGTTCCAACTTGCCGCACGAGTTCATGCAGCAGTTGTTCTCTCGTCCGCAAGCGCTCGTTATCACTGCTGGCTTCTTGGGACTGCTATCGTTCACGAACTTGCCCACGATACCACTCGTGGCCATTGGTGGCAGTTGCGCCGGTTTGGCGTATATGATGACCAAGAAAGAGAAGCAAATCGCTGCCGAAGAGAAGGCGGTGGAAGTAGCCCACGAAAAAGCCGAGAAAGCGAAGAAGCCCGAAGAACGTATCGAAGACTATCTCACGATTGATCCGATGGAGATGGAGATCGGCGTCGCATTGATTCGTCTGGCAGATCCTAGTCGCGGTGGCGACTTATTACCGCGAATTACGGGCGTAAGGCAAACGGTGGCCGCCGATATCGGTATCGTGCTGCCGAAAGTACGCATTCGCGACAACATGCGACTTGGCGAGCATCAGTATCGCATCAAGATTGCCAACAATCCGGTCGCCGAAGGGGTCGTGTATCCCGATCATTTGCTGGCGATGGATAGTGGCTTGACCTCCGGTACGATCGCTGGCATGCCCACACGCGACCCGGCGTTCGGCCAGCAAGCGGTCTGGATCGAAACCGGTCTCCGCGATCGGGCCGAAATGCTCGGTTACACGCCGGTCGAACCCGCCGCCGTGCTTGCGACGCACCTGCAAGAGCTCGTCCGCCGCCATGCCGACGAATTACTCACGCGCGATGCGACGAAACACCTCATTGAAGAACTGAAGAAGACGACACCCGCTGTCGTCGATGAACTGATTCCCAGCCTCATGAAGATTTCCGACGTGCAGCAAGTGTTGCAGATGTTGTTGCGTGAGGAAGTGCCGATTCGCCAACTCAGCACCATTTTGGAAACGCTCGGCGACTATGCGGGACGAACCAAGGATTCGGTCTGGCTGACGGAATACGTGCGTCATCGCTTGGCGCGCACGATTTGCTCACGTTATCGCGACGCCGAAAGCCGCTTGCATGTGGTCACGCTCGATCCGGCCTTGGAGGATCGTATCGCGGCGGGCTTCGAACATAACGAACGCGGGCTATTCATTCGCATGTCGCCGCCTGCAGTGCAGAAGACATGCGAGGTTATCGGCGCAGAAGTGATGAAACTCACTCGCGCCAATTTGCCGCCGGTGGTCTTGGTCAGTCCACACATTCGCGCGGCGTTGAGACAACTTACCGTAGGCAGTCTGCCTCGCTTACACGTATTGAGCTACAACGAAGTGACCCGCGACACACAAATTGAATCAGTTGGATTAGTCAGTGACGCCGTGAAGAAAGTTTAGTATCCCGCGATCGAGAGTCCTATGGAAGTAAAAAGCTTTCGCGCAAAGACGCTACAAGAGGCGCTCATGCTAGTACGGCGCGAGTTGGGCCCCGATGCGTCCGTGCTGCACACGCGCGAGGTGACAAGTGGCTTGTTGCGCTGGATGGGGGCAGGGCGACAGATTGAAGTCATTGCGACGGGTGATGATGTTGATATACCTTCACGCCTCCCGCCTGAAGAACGATGCGAAGACGAACTGGCAACCTACGCGCCACTGCACGAAGACTATGATCCGCGGGCGCAGTTCCAGCGAGATTTGACCGCGAGCGCCATCGGCGGCGTCGATATCGCAGGACTGGCTACCCCGTCAATCAACAACGCGTTGTCGAAGTTGCATCACGAGTTGCTGGCGGAGGAATGGCCGGTCGAAGCATGCGATGAATTCGTAGGTAGAATCGCGCAGCATACTCACGCCAGCAGTTCGCAAGAATTGCCACTCTTGCGGGCGCATCTCGCGAGCTTGATTGAAGCCGAGTTGCCGCTTTGCCGCCCGATCCATTTGGCCGTCGACGAGCGACGCGTGGTTACATTGGTCGGTCCGACCGGCGTAGGCAAGACGACCACCATTGCGAAACTTGCCGCGAATTTTCGTCTGCGGGAGCAACGTCGGGTGGGACTGATTACGGTTGATACCTATCGCATCGCCGCCGTCGAGCAATTGCGAACGTATGCTGAGATCATCAACGTGCCGATGGAAGTTGTGGCCTCTCCACGTGAGATGCGCGACGCGCAAGCTCGACTCAGCAATTGTGACGTCGTACTGATTGATACTGCGGGTCGCAGCCCACGTGATGAAGTGAAACTCCGCGAACTACGTGCGATATTGACTGAATCGCGGCAGGACGAGTGCCACTTGGTGCTCAGCACAACCGCCAGCGCGCCGACGCTCGTCCGCGCTGCAGAACAATTTGCGCCACTAGGAACCACCTCGCTATTACTGACAAAACTCGATGAAGCGCATGGCCTGGGAAATGTTCTCCCGGTGTTGCGCAAGGCGAAACTGCCGATCAGTTACTTGACCGATGGGCAGAACGTACCCAACGATATTCTGCCCGCGGAGAGGCGCAAGCTAGCGCGGGCGCTGGCTGGCTTGGTTCAGGAGCGCCACTATGCCTGATCAAGCGGCACAACTGCGGCAACTCGCGTTGCAAACCCAACAAGCCAGCGCCAACGGCGCGGAACGCGAAATGATTCCCCGTACGGTACTCTTCGTTGGCGGTTGCGAACTCGTCGGCACCACGACGCTGGCCATCCACCTGGCGACCGCGTGGGGCCAGCTAGGAAAGCAGATTACGCTCATTGACGCTCATCCCACGCAACGCGATATCGCCACGCGCTGTGGTCTCTCCGCGAAGCTCAGCGTGGCTGATGTCATCAGCTCCCGGCACACTCTCCAGGAAGCCTTGGAAGATGGTCCGGCCGGCATGCGGATTTTGCCCGGCAGAAGTGGTGCGACAGAAACGAAGCAACTGGCAACTGAATCTCACTCGCCCTTGCTGAAGCAACTGACCGCACTAGAACATCGTACGGCCGCCATTTTGGTGGACATCGGCCACTCCCCAAGCGTTGCCATGCGTCAATGGTGGCAAGCGGCGAATGACATTGTCCTCATCAGTACGCCCGACGTTAGTAGTGTGCTGAATGCTTACGCGATCATCAAGACGCTCGGTGA
>JBGSHH010000316.1:0-3326 GCA_041752355.1 Pirellulaceae bacterium
CTTGCAATACGACAAGTACTTCATGAAGCCTTCCGCGACCGACGCCTTCATGACGTTCTACAACAAGGTGGCCGAACAATTGCTGAAGGAGCATCCCAAAAGTAAGTCGCATATCGGCTTTTTGGCCTATGCCAACATCACGTTGCCGCCGGTGAAGGTGAGGAAGGCCGCCAAGCCACTGGTGGCGTATCTGGCGCCGATCGATATCGATCCGATTCACGACATGGATTCGCCGCTGTCTGCTCCCAAGCGCGAATACAAAGCGATGCTCTACAAATGGGCCGACGTGATGGACGGCCGCGTGGTGATTTACGACTACGACCAAGGGATGATGGTCTGGCGCGATGTTCCCGCACCTAGCCTGCAGATGTTCCGCAAGGACGTGCAGCATTACGCCAAGGCCGGCATTCTCGGCATCGATACCGAAAGTCGCGGTGCGTTCGCAACCACTTTTACCAATCTCTATTTTCGTGGCCAACTGCTCTGGAATCCCAGTGCGGATGTCGATGCGCTCGAACATCAGTTCTATGTCGATTTCTTCGGTCCCGCCGCCGTGCCGATGGAAGACTACTGGACGACGATTAACAGAGCTTGGGCGGAAACCATCGTCACCGAACATGAATATCATGTCTTCCCCGCGGTCTATACGCCGGAGGTCATAGCCCAGTTGAAGGCCAAACTCAACTCCGCCGATCAAGCGCTCGATTCGCTCCGACAGAAACCTAGTCGCACTGCCACCGAAGAACGCTACCTGCAACGCCTGTCTTTCATGCGACAAAGTTTCGACCTCTTGGAGGCGTACCAGCGTATGGTGGAAGCCGCCGCGACGAATTGCGACTACGCGGCAGCCGTGCAACAGGGTGAACGGGGATTGGCAATTCGCGAAGAATTGACCAAGGCGAACGACATCTTCACCACGTACAAGCGCATCGGCGAGAACGGCGCGGCCTGGTGGCCGGGCGAAGTCGAGCAGTATCGCAAGCTGGCGAAACTCACGAACGGGGAGTTAGGCACTTTGGTACTGAAAACGCCTGGCCAGTGGTACTTTCGCACCGATCCCATGAATGCTGGCCTTAAGGAAGGTTGGGCCACGATCAAGATCGAGCCGCCACCGACGCCCACCGTTCCCGGACCGTGGTGGAAGTGGGTGCAAAGTCATCAAAATCAGTGGCAGCCGCTACGCACCGATCTGTATGTGCAAGCTCAAGGAATCATTACCGAAGATCATCAATCGTACACAGGCATCGGTTGGTATCGCACCGACATCGATATCCCGGCCGACAAAGCCGGGGGCAAGCTACATCTGATGTTCCCCGGCCTGTTCAACCAGTGCACGCTCTACATCAATGGCCAGGAAGTCGCCCAGCGCGCAAATTACAATCCCGTCTGGTGGTATAACGCCTACGAGTTTGAATGGGATGTCGACGTCACAGGCAAGCTCAAACCCGGCCCCAACACCATCGCCTTGCGTATCGACAATCCGCATCACATGGGGGGCATGTTCCGGCGTCCGTTTGTGTATTCTGCAAAGTAGAGGGGACGGGACAACCACCAAGTCACCAAGAGCACCAAGGGAAGGCAAGAATGGAACCACGAAGACACAAAGACACAAAGAAGTCAAAGAAGAGAGAGAATCCGCCTCAATTCTTTCTGCAGCTTCCTTCGGGCCTTCGGGCCTTCGTGGTTCCTTCTCTCCTGTTCTTCCTTGGTGTCCTTGGAGTCTTGGTGGTTTCCAATTCTTCTAAGGCCGCGCCGCCGCATCGCGACGCGTGGCTAAAGTCGACCGCCTACGCGCTACCGAAGGAAACCACGAGCGAAGGTTCGGGTTACTTCTCGATCGTCGAGGGGAAGAATCACAAGCTCTATATCGGCACGGCGAAGTATGGCAGCAATGCGTATCTCGTCGAATTCGATCCGGCGACCAAAAAGCAGACCGTCGTGGTGGATGCCCAGAAGGAAATCGGCAAAGAAGCGACCGGCTTCGCGGCCCAGGCGAAATTTCATACTCGCAACAACGTCGGAGCCAGTGGCAAGATCTACATCGGCACCAAGCAAGGTTATCCCAAGGAAGGTGAATCGCGCGATTTGTATCTCGGTGGCTATCCGATGGTGTACGATCCGGCCACCGGCAAGACGCGCGTCTACGACATTCCCGTTCCCAAGCAAGGCATCATCAGCATCACGCCGGACGAAGCGCGTGGCGTGGCGTATATCAGCACCTGCGATGACGCGCGACCGATCGAAAGCACGCACTTCCTCGTGCTGAACCTGGAGACAGGCAAGTATCGCGACCTGCTCGATTGCCGCCACATGTATGCCTTTATCGTGGTCGATTATCTCGGCCGCGCGTACCACCCGATTCTCGGTGGCGAGATCGCCAGATACGATCCTAAGAGCGACAAGCTCGAGCGTTTGAAGCAGTCGATTGATGGTCAGCCACCGACGAAGGAATCGCTCCTCGCCCATCCCGAGTCGCATCCGATCAACTGGGATATCTCGCTTGATGGCAAAACGCTGTACTGCGTGGCGATGAGCGGCAACCAACTCTATAGCTACGACCTCACGCAAGCAGGCAATGTGATGGCAGGCAAGTCGCTGGGTAAGCTCATGGCCGACGCCGAAGCAACCGATTGCCGCGCACTGTGCGTCGGTCCCGATGGCACCATCTGGGCCGGCATCGCCGCGACCTTCAAAGACAAAGGCCAATACCTGCACGTGGTAAGCTATCGGCCCGGCGTCGATACCGCCCCTCGCGATCATGGCCCGCTGGCCATCAGCAACCCCGCCTACACGACGTTCGTTGATGCCGAGAACAAACCACTCCCCTGGCATCATGGCGTAGTGAAAGAGAAAGACGGCGAATTGATTCCGCGTTACGTCGTGATGGGCATTTGCGCCGCCGCCAGCGGCAAGGTGTATGTGACGACGATTTATCCGCTGACGGTGCATGAGGTGGAGGGGAAGTGAGAGGGGAGGGCTTAGACCTTAGTTCTTAGAGCTTAGAAGTAGGGAGTTCGCATGGCGAGGAGCTTGATTATGACGAAGAACCAGATCCGCATTTACTCCCCACTCCCAACTCTCCACTCTCTACTCGTCCCCCTTCTTCTGATCATCAGCCTCGCCTTCACCGCAGCAACCACCACCGCTGCCGATCCGCCCAAAAACATCGCCGTCATCACCACGGCGTACTATCACAACTCACATGCGGATGTGATCGCCACGCGGATGCTGAAGGGCTATTCGCTCGATGGGCAAGGTCCGTTTCCGAATCTAAAGTTCGCCTCGCTCTATACGGATCAGGTTCCCAAGAACGACATCAGTCGCAA
>JBGSHH010000317.1:0-27051 GCA_041752355.1 Pirellulaceae bacterium
GGTTCGCGGAACGGACACATAATAAATGAAACACGCATTAGCCTCATCTGACTTTCTGACAGGCTAGTCACCCCACCCGCCGTTGTTTTGCAGAGGTACGTCACTAGAGGTATTGGATAGTGCTCTGCAGTTGTAGAGTCAAGCCATTTCTTGATTTTGTCGTCGACTCATTTTGTCGTATGCAGTTGCGCTTCCGAGAGCTATTGAACACCAACGAATCACATATAGCCGGTTTAGCTATTCTCAATCGAGCTAGGCATAAAGAAAGACGTGATCCTAACGAATCAATGGTTATCACCTGCCGATCACGTAGCGAGACCCGCCCTGGGCGTCAATGCACGCTTACGTGCTGGGGAAAATTGCACGCAGGTACTTGACATGTGGTTTATAAGTGTATAAAATTACTTCAATAGTTAAAGCGTTTTCGGAGGTTCTCCAGTGAGGCCTGTGCTTCCCCCTGCGCTCAGCATGCGAAGATGATGGTGCACGCCAGCGAGGGCGAACCCTCCCGGTGGTGGCGAAAACGTCTTACTTCTCACAAGCGAACGCGCGTGAAAAAGACACGTCGAAACAATTCTTTGGAACGATTTCAGGCGATCGTTTCTCATTGGCAGGACGCGAGTTACGACGACGATTGTAGGAATTTGAACGAGATTTACACGGGTCAGCCGGCGGTCTTGAAAATAACCCGCGATGTGCAAGATAGGGACGCTCCTGGCACGAGCGTCACCCTAGTGACGGCAGAAGGCGCGGCAGGCGGGACGCCGACGCCGCACCTATAAGCGGGGACTAATAGAGTTTGCGGAGTCGGTCGGCGATCGAGGCGGCGGGAGGTTCGGGCGGGTTGCCGCCGTCGATGTACTCACGCCAGGCGATCATGTCCGAGCCATAGTCGCGGCCGCTCATCCCTTTGAGCGATTCGACGGCGCGGTATTGGAGGGCGGGATTGTTTTCATCCAGAGCCAACTTGAGTGCTTGCATCGCTTGCGGATCGTTCTTGAAGCGGCCGAGTTCGCGCGTGGCGGCGATGCGAACGTCGGGATCGGTGTCGCTCCCGAGGACTTGCGCCAGCGTTTGGCGAGCTTGTTCGCCGCCCCGTTTGCCTAAGGCTTCGCAAGCGACGACGCGGACGTCGGCATCGCTGTCGTTGACTGCTTGCGCCAGTGCGGCGGACGCGGTTTCCGATGGCAACACCGCCAGCGCACGGATTAAGTCGGAACGGAGGACGGGATGTTGTTCATCGCGCAGGCGTTCGGAGAGTTCAATAGCAGCGCGTTCTTGGTCGTCTGGCGAGAGATTGGGGAGCGTTTCCCGCCTGCGTTTGAGTTCGGCGCGCTTGGTGTGATAGGTCGGGCCGAAGCGTTCGTCCTCTTTCCAGCTATTGCGGGCCCAAGGATCGACGAGGCCCCAATCGGCGAATTGCCGCTCGCCACAGCCCACAACTGCGGAAAACAACAGCACCCACACCATGCACATCCATCGTTGCCAAGTCATAGCAATCGCCGCAAATAGGAACGAATCGGCCGAGAAAATCGGGCGGACTGTAGCAAAACCCAGGCGGGACTGCCAGAGAGCATTTTCGTCCGCAAGTGGCCTAAATCTTCATTCCCAGGTGGGAGACGACCAGGTCTTGCGCGGCGAATCGAAACCCCTGCTTGCGAAACGGGTTGCAGATCGTACAGGATTGATGCTAGCCAGGCTGCCTTAAATTACCTTTGGAGTTCACTGCGATGCGGAAACTTTTGATTACCACGTGTTCCTTGGCCGCCTTAACCGCCGCGTCTGCGAGGGGGCAAGACTCACCGCTGTTTGACAAGCTGGACAAAAACCAGGATGGCCAGATTGCGGCCGATGAGGTCGATGGCGAGGGCAAGGGATTGTTCGATCGCTTGCTACGCAATGTGGATGACAATCAAGATGGCAAACTCAGCAAGGAAGAGTTCGTGAAAGGCATGACGCGCCGGCCTGAGGTTGCGGTTCCCAGCGCTCGAGGCGAAGGGGGTGGCGGGCGGTTTGTCGAGGAGATCTTTACGCGCGCCGATAAAAACAGCGACGGCAAAATCAGCAAGGAAGAAGCGCCGGAGCGAATCGCGGCGATCTTCGATCGTCTCGATGCCAATGGCGATGGCTCGATCGATAAAGCCGAAATGGGACGCATGGCGCAGTTCATGGGCGGAGCGCGACCGGGCCAACCAGGCGGGCCAGCTCAGCCAGGCGGACCAGCACAAGCTTCGCCAGAACTGGCGGCCGGCGCGATGGTGTTGAAGGCGCTGGATGCCGATGGCAATGGCGAGCTCTCGGCGAGCGAAATCGCCGACGCCAGCAAAGTGCTTGGGAAGTTGGACAAAGACGGCGACGGCAAAATTACCAAGGAAGATTTGCTCGCGCAATTGCCATCGTCCACGGACCGCCCTGCTCGTCCTGGCCAACCTCCTCGTCCTGGCCAACCGGGCGGTGGCAACCTCGCCGAACAGATGCTGCGTCGCTTGCAAGCGGCCGATGCCAACAAAGACGGCAAGATCAGCAAGGACGAAGCGCCAGAGCGGCTGAAGGAGGTCTTTGGTCAGGTCGATGGCAACAGCGACGGCCACATCGACGAGGCGGAGATCAAGAAGTTCTTGGCGGAGCGTCGTCCGCAGTAATTGCGGAAACCTTGCAATGATTCGGGAGCGGATGGCGGGATTGCGGTCATCCGCTCTTTATCGTTTCAACACGTAATCGCGCGAACCATGCTGGCAGTGGTAGCGTCTGAATAATGGTTTGGATGGAAATAATTTGCACCCGACCAACGAATAGTTAAATAGAACGCAACCGAATCCTCCCCCGCACGATAACCCTGGTAGTGAACCAATCGTGCGAGCAGTTACCGGGCCGCCTGACTCTGCGACGCCTCCACAGCCGTCCAGAGTCGGCGTGCCCAACGGGATTTACTAGCCATGTCCGAAGGTACCGAACCCTTGTTGCAGATAGTCTTGGCCGATGAGGTGATCAGCGGCCAGATCCGCGTCTCGCTGGATAACTTCATCGAGTTCTGTGCCGGTATGGAAGAGGAACTGGCAGAGTTGGAACGTCGCTGGCAGCATCTCTCGGCCCCCAATGCCAATGCGCTGCGGCGATCAAATCTGCCCTAGATAGGGTTTTCGCCTGGATCTGGCTGGACCTATTGGCCGCTGATAATCGCGGCGGACTGAGCCATCGTGAGATTTCGCGCCGCGGTTTGTCGCAGGCGTTCGCGATAGGCATCCCAGGCTTGCCAATCCGACGGCGACAGATTCAAGGGACAATGGGTGGGGGTTCTTTGTCCCAGCAGAATTGTCAGATAGCCCTCCAGGCCAAAAATGCTCTCCTGCCGGATCAATGGTGCCGCCAACAGGGATGGCCCCGCTGCTTGAAAATACTCCACAAACGCTTCCGCGCCACCCAGCGGCACATGTTCGCGGCAGTGTCGCCAGAAAGGCGTATCGAGCCGACGGTTGAAGCGATAGTGCAAGGCGAGAAAGTCGCGAATGTCGTCCCAGATTTCACGCCCGCGCCGATTCTCGAGTGTTTGCATCACCGGCGGAACCTGCGTGTCGGTATCGAGCAAGGCTTTGCAGAGGAAACGGAGTTGCTCGACGATCACTTGCAGCGCGGTCGCTTCCAGCGGTTCGACAAAGCCTGCCGAGTTGCCGATGGCGACAACGTTATGCACCCAGTGCCGTTCGTATCGCCCGCAACGAAACTTCACCACGCGAAGATCGTCCGGCAACTGCGGATTCTTCGCTTTGATTTCGCGCATGGCTTCGTCGACCGAGATGAACTGCGAGGAGAAGACGTAGCCGCGCGTGATTTGATCGACGAATTCAATTCGCCAGCACCAACCCGCATCCATCGTTTCGGCGGTGGTATAGGGGAGGACTTCATCGGAGCGAGACCAAGAACCGATGACGGCCGTGTCGCAGAGCAAGCCTTCGGCATAGCTGATGTACGGTTCGTTCAAAGTCTTGCCAAGCAAGCACGACGCGAAGCCGGAGCAATCGATGAACAATTCGCCCGCGAGATCGGTGCCGCTTGCCAAACGCAGCGACGCCACGCCGCCATCGTCGCGACGCATAACTGCCACCACATCGTCATCGAGAATTGTCACGCCCCGCAGGCGTGCTTGCTGTTCGAGATAGGCGACAAAGGTTTTGTTTTCGAGGTGATAGGCATGGTTGTCGTAGATGCCGAGTTGACCATTGGGTTGCACATAGAGCGGCGAACGGCCTTGATTCATGAGCGCCGAATACAGACTGGCGTCGGCCATTTGCTCCAGGCAGTAGTAGCCATGCACCTTGCGGAGCGAAGCATCGGCATTGCAGACGCCGAAATCGAAGGGATAGTTGAAGTGAGCATCGCGCGGATCGCCCCAGAGAAAGCGATTGCCGAGCTTCCAACTCGGGCGCACCTGCTTCCAGAATTCAGCTCGATCGAAGCCCAGCGTCTGATGCAAGAACCGCGGCACCGCAGGCGTTGTCGACTCGCCGACGCCGATGATGGGAATGTTCGGCGAACGAACGACGATCACCTTCATGCGCGGCAGCGCTTTGTTGATCGCGAGCGCCGCCAGAAAGCCCGCGCTACCGCCTCCAAGGACGATGGTGGTTTGGATGGGAGGCGGCATAGTATCTAAGTAAACCAGATGAGTCGAAGCAAAGGTTTAGATCGGCGAATGTAGTGGATCAATGACAGTCATCGCTTCCTTTCGGCCAATGTTAACGATTGTCGCGTCGGCGGATACGATTGCGTCAATTCGGCCAAGAGAACAAAGGTCAATTGCAATACCCAAATGTATTGCATGCAACGAGCGCAATCGCTGCTTCTTGCCGTACTTAAAGATCAATTGCCTGGCCTTCGCAGGTCTCCGTTTGTTGCAACAATGCTTGAACACTTGCGGATCCTGGCTCAGGATGATAGTAACGGCAGAACGCGCTGGTGTCATAGTAATAGTTCACGACTAGTACTCGCCGCGATCTTGATCGATCGCTTCGTCCATGGAACCCTTGATCTTCGATAGCGCAAGGCGCACTTCCTCAATGGTTACTGCATCGTCGGAAATGTCACCGAACGACTTTACGAACTCGTCGTCAAGCCAGGCTTGATCGTCGTGGCGTGATAGGTGGAGAGTTACACGCTCTTGCTCAATCAATGGAAGGGCAACAAGTGGGCGTAGCACACCATTTTCATAGATGGCTTTGAATTCATGGATCATGCCAGAGTCTCCAGGATTCCAGTTATCTATTACTCTACATTGACTCACAATGACAGGCTACTTGCGTTTGCCGCGTTTCGTTCCTTGCTTTCGCCCACCCTGCTTCGATTTCGATTCTTCAGAGAACAACCTCTTCCCTTTGCCCAGTCGTGCCTTGTCGGCCTTGGTGAGCGGCAAGGCGGGTGCCTTCTTGAGTCGTTTGACCAACTGCATATTCAACTCGCGGCGATCGACATCGACGCTCGCGATTTTCACACGCACGATATCGCCCAGGCGATAACTGCTGTCGGAGCGACTGCCGGAGAGCGTATGCGAGGCTTTGTCGTAGCGATAGTAATCATCGGCGAGCGTGCGAACGTGGATCATGCCTTCGGCCGGCAACTCAATGCCTTGGGCGAAGAGGCCGAACTCTTCAACGCCTGTGATAACGGCATCCATCTCGGAGCCGATTTTCTCCTTAAGATGCGTGAGCAGTTTGATCTTCACCAATTCGCGCTCCGCCTTGGCAGCGCGTTGCTCACGCTCGCTGCAATGCTCACCGAGCGCGGCCAGTTCATCAAACGTGCCAGTCGGTTTTTTGCCGCGAGCGAGTGCGTCGAAGATGCGATGCACTGTCAAATCGGGATAGCGTCGAATCGGCGACGTGAAGTGGCAATACTCGCGACTATGCAAGGCATAATGCCCTTCGTCGTCAGGAGCGTAGACAGCTTTTTGCATGCTACGCAGGATCGCATAGTTCACCGCATGCGCCTCGGGACGGTCCTTGACCAGTTCCACGACGCGTTTGATTTCGAAACGGCTTTCCAGACTCTCGCAGGGAATGCCAAGTTCGCGCACGAATTTGGTCAACGCGTGCAATTTGCGGGGATCAGGCGACTCATGGATGCGTCGCAGAAAGTCTATCTCACGCGCCTTAAGGAGCGAAGCGACCGCTTCGTTGGCGGCCAGCATGAACTCCTCGATGATCTGGTGGCTGACGGTGTTCTCGACCAAATGCGCCCCATTAACGCGACCGTTCTTATCCAAGTCGACTTTGATTTCCGGCAACGTCAGTTCGATCGAGCCGGCGGTCAAGCGACGTTCGCGCAGGATCATGGCCAGGGTGTGCATGCGACCGAGCAACTCGAACACCGGAACGGTAAGTTTCTCGCGCCATGGTTCGCGATCTTGCAAGTACTCGTCCACCTCTTCGTAGGCGAATCGTCGCACGCTCTTGATGGCGCCATTGTGCACATCGGCGGCGACGGGAGCGCCGTCGGCGGTGAACTCGATGAAGACCGTCTTGGTGTAGCGGACTTTGTGTGGTTGCAAACTGGCCAGGTTGTTGGAGATTACCTCCGGCAACATGGGGAGCACGCGATCGGGCAAGTAGACGCTGGTGGCTCGTTCGCGCGCTTCGCGATCGAGCGGCGTGCGAGGGCGAACGAAGTGGGACACGTCCGCAATATGCACGCCGAGTCGCCAATGTCCGTTGTTGAGTTGCTCGAGCGAGATCGCATCATCAAAGTCCCGGGCGTCGATCGGATCAATGGTGATGATCGTGTCGTTGGTCAGATCCAAACGACCTTCGAGCGACTCGTCGAACTTGTCGGCTTCTTGCCGAGCCGCTTCCAGCACGTCATCCGGAAACTCGTCCGGCAAGCCAAACTCATGAATGATGGAAAGCGTATCGACACCGGGTTCACCGCGCGCTCCCAGCACTTGGACGATGACCGCTTCGCCTTCGAATTGGTGCGAGGGAAACCGGACCATTTCCACCACGATCTTATCGCCTTCACGGGCGTTTTTCGCGCCCGCATCGCCGACATAGATCGGATCGGTGAAGATGCGGCCATCGATCGACACATAGCCATTGCCATCGCTTTCGGAGTAGACACCGACAAAGCGATGCGTATCGCGTTCGAGTACTTCAGCCACTTCGCCGACTTGCTGACCACGCGCACTGCGCGACTTGCTGAGCTTAACTGCCACGGTATCGCCGTCGGCGGCATCGCGCGTGGCGTTTTCAGGAATGAAGATATCGGCATCGCGCCCGAGACTCTTGGCGGTACCGACAGGGCGAACGTATCCGTGCCCTTTGGAGGTGCGGCGAAAGATGCCGCTGAGATGGGACTTCAAAACTTTGGGTTTTGCTTTCTTGGTTGTTTCGGCGGCGGCAAGTTCCGCCACTTGATGAATGTCTTCGTCGGACAAGGTCGCGACGGGATCGCGTGCGACCGGAGTGGTCACCGCAGGATTGTTCGTTCTAGGCAACGGTGTAATGTCGTCCGCCGGTTGCACGAGATGCTTCGAGCCGTAGGCCAGTCGGCCTTGCTTGACAAGCTTCTTGATGACCAACTGCAAATCCCGCAAAGAGCCGGGCGGGAGGTCGAGTTGTTTGACGATCACCCGCGGTTTCACGGGGCGATAATTGGGGTGTTGAACGTGGGCGAGAAGCTGTTCTGCCAATGAGGGATCTTCCATTCCGATACTGTAACTGGTCCTTGCTAAGAGGTAAATAAGAGGGGTGAAGGGAGGCTGAAAGCCAGAGCGGCTTTGCGACACCTCAGCCCAAAAAGAGCAGGGCAAACGTGAAAAGGTTCGCGCCTGAGTTGATTAAATAATAGCTCAATTCGCCGAGAAGGCAAGTCTTGCTTGCGGCGGACGTACGACAGGGGGCAGATGTGCACCGATGGCGGCTAGTGCTCGCGGAGTGCCATTGAGGCAACCGCGAAGCTTGGCAACTTGCCGTTGAAATGTTTCCAAGTGGGCGAAAAATTGCTTGATATGGGAGGGCTGTACATGTTCGATGGTCATGGCGTCGCCTGCGCCCATGTGCTTCACAAAGTGGGCATTGATACGTTGTTCGTGATGCTGATACTCAGGCAGCGCCAGCACGGGCTTGCCGAGATAGAGGGCTTCGCCAATCGATTGATTGCCTGCCGCGCCGATCAACGCCGCGCTGCCGGCGACATCTTCCACAAAGCGACGATCATCGAGTTTGCAGAACTTCAGTCGGCCATCGTCTTCCCGTTCGCCGAGGCCGTAAACGCGCACTTCTCGCCCGCAACCTTGCAGCAGTTCCAATACACTGGCCGGCGTGTGTGGACGGAGATAGGAAACAACATAGTCGCCGTTGGTTGTCGGAGCATGCACGATTTCCGGGCGCAATAAAGGGCCGACGTGCTCGACGTTCACGCTGCCTGATGGCAATGGCGCATGAAAGAATGACGAAATGATAGTAGCGCGTTGTCGATGATGATGCATGCGCACGGCGTAACTCATCAGTCGCGCCCATTGCCGCAGTCCAAACGGCAGGGAACGCAAGTCGCAAGCGACGAGGAAATGTTGATGATCGAGTGAGATATAGGGAATGCCACAACGTTCGGCGGCGCGCGGCAAAGTTGGCTCGAAGTCGGTGATGACCAGATCGGGCTGTTCGGACTCAATTGTGCGTGTGAGATCGGCTACCGTTTCCTGCATCCGAAACAGGTAACCTAGCCCGCTGGCGATCGACTGGCAAAGATCAAGTTTGCCGCCGCTGTAGCGAAAGCGCAGGCCAGGGATCCTGCGGACTTCGACGTTGGATTCACCCTGCGGATACCGCGGCGCGAGAAAGTCATACGCCTGTTCCGGCGCGAACAATACGAGTTGATGTTCGTGCTTCAAATGATCGACGACCGAACGCACGCGGGCGGCGTGTCCGCGTCCTTCGCCACACATGCTATAGAAAATCTTCGCCATGATGATCTCCCCGAATACTCAGCCCCGTTCCAACTCAAGTCAGGCGCTTCGATCAGCTAATCTCGACCCGCTCCCCTCCCCTTTCCCGATCGACAAGGCGTCCAAAACTAATCAAAGGAGATTGCTCCGGGTGGGTGGCTTCGTGGCCCTGCTCATCCAAGTGCACGACTTCGAGCGTGCCATCGTCATATTCCAGCAGCGCGGTTCGATGTTCCACCCAGTCGCCGGTGTTGCAGTACGTGATGCCATGTTCCTCGCGCAGGGCAGGCGTGTGGATATGTCCACAGACGACGCCATCGCAACGCCGATCCAAAGCATGTTGGGCGAGTCGTCGCTCGAAGTTGCTGACGAACGTGACCGCTTGCTTTACCCTTTGTTTGAGTTTCGCACTGAAGGGCCAGTGCGATCGACCAAAGCAGCGGCGGACACGGTTCACCACGCCATTGAGCCAAACCAACGAGTCGTAAGCGAAAGACCCGATGATCGACAGCCATTGCGAACGAAGCTCGACATTGTCGAACTGATCGCCATGCGTGATGAGATAGCGCCGCCCGTCGGAACCTTCGTGAATGAACTCGTCGGCGATCTCCAAACGGCCGAAATCTTCGAGAAAGTGCCGCAAGAAGCTGTCGTGATTTCCGGGTGCATAGCAAACCTTCACGCCCACCGCCGACAGTTCGAGCAGTCGTCGCAGGATGCGGTTGTAGATTGGTTCCCAGTGCCAGGACCTCCGCAATCGCCAGCCATCGATGATATCGCCGACGAGATAGAGGTAGTGCGGTTGATGCCGCTCCAAAAATGCCAAGAGCGCTTCGGCTTGGGCATAGCGGCATCCCAGGTGAGTGTCGCTGATAAAGATGGCGCGGATTGGCCGCGTGGCGATCGACGGACGTGCATGCATGGCGTGTTCGTCCTGAATAGAGGCCCACCCAGTGCCTGGGAACGCTCACAACCGACCGCCCCTCAGGCGTCGAATCTCCTTTCCGACATAACTAATATCCGACGTGTTGATGCATTCCACGTGAATGGGGGATGAATATCAGAAGAAGTTGTGGTGCTAGCACCACCCGCTTGCCCAGGAAGAAGGTGCGCCCCTCAAGAATTGGACGCAGAAGAATTAGGTAGGCAGCAAGGTTTAGGACTACGGTCCCATCCCTTTGAACAACTTTCGTTGGATGTTCGCCTGGTAAGGCGTCCAGTTGCTGTCGGAATTCACGTCATCGCGAATGAGTTGGCCAAGGCTATAGATTTTCGCATCGAGGTTATCGAGATAGTGCAACGCGACCGCTTCCAGTGTCATCGGCAGTTTTGGGCTGCCGTACTCGTACTCGCCGTGGTGGCTGACGATCATGTGCTGCAACCGCAGGACCAGTTCGCGCGGCAATTCTTCCCCAGCAAGTTTGGTCGCCTCGCGGATTTTATCATTGAGGATGCCCACGGCGATCACCACATGACCGATCAACTGTCCCTCATCGCTATAGCCCAGTTCGCGCTCGTAGGTGAGTTCGTCGATCTTGCCCATGTCGTGCAGGAAGGCACCCATAAGCAGCAATTCGGCATCGATATCGGAATAGCGCGGCGCAACGATCGTGCAAAGTTCCATCAGGCTCACAACATGATCGAGCAAGCCACCCCGATAGGCGTGATGATTCTTCACACCCGCCGGAGCAGCGCAAAAGCGCGTCATGAACTGCTCGTCCATGAGGAAACACTCAGCCAGATTACGCAAATGCACATTCTTCAAACTACGCAGCATAGCTTGCAGGCGACCAGCCAGGCGATCGACATCGCTCGACCCGAGCGTCGTGAAATCGGCCTCATCGATGGTTCGGGCATCGACGACAGAGAACTTTTGCAAGATCACTTGCAGTGCGCCGTTGTGGAACTGAGTGGTTCCCTGCACACGCAAATAGTCGCCATTGTCGAAAGAGCCATAGACGCTATCGCCCGCGTTCCACATCATGGCATTCATGCTGCCTGTGCGATCCGCCAATCGCATTTGCAAATACAGATTGCCATTGCGGTTGGTACGCAGTTGCTTTTCGCTGGCGAGAAAGACTTCGTCGATGTTTTCGCGTTCGCCGAGTTGCGTAACGTAACGGCGCTGCATGATGACGATTCCAGCAAGTGGCGCGTGGCAAGGGAATCACGTAATTTAGGGCTCCGATCGCGGGCTGACAAGGTGAGGCGTTGGCTGGTTTGGGAAGTACGGATGGAGAGATCCATCCGACTGCCGAAACCGTTCGTCTTGTCAGGCTTCGCCAGCTTGCTCTACAATACCGCTTGCGACTTGCCGAAAACTAAGAACTACACACCTGGGGGCCATTGCCCCCTTTGTCATTGATAGGAAACCACCCATGGCCAAGGCCGCGAAGACCGCCATCACTCCGACGCGAAGTGAAGATTATCCCGAATGGTATCAGCAGGTCATTAAAGGGGCTGATCTGGCGGAGATTTCGCCGGTCCGCGGCTGCATGGTCATCAAGCCCTGGGGCTGGGCGATTTGGGAGAACATGCAGCGCGTGCTCGACCGCATGTTCAAGGAAACCGGTCACGAGAACGCTTACTTTCCGCTCTTCATTCCGCTCAGTTTTTTGCAGAAAGAAGCGGAACACGTGCAAGGCTTCGCGAAAGAATGCGCTGTCGTCACGCATCATCGTTTGGAAGCTGGCGAAGATGGCAAGTTGCGACCGGCTCCTAGCGCAGAACTCGCGGAACCGTTGATCGTGAGGCCGACGAGCGAAACGATCATCGGATCGATGTATGCACAGTGGGTGCAATCGTATCGCGACTTGCCCATTCTGATCAACCAATGGGCCAATGTTGTACGTTGGGAAATGCGGACGCGGATGTTTCTGCGTACGACGGAGTTTCTCTGGCAAGAAGGTCACACCGCCCATGCCACCGAAGCGGAGGCCCGTGAAGAGACGGAGAAGATGTTGAAGGTATATGCCAAGTTCGCGGAAGAATATATGGCAATGCCAGTGATTCAAGGTGAGAAGACCGCAGGCGAGCGATTTCCTGGCGCTGTAAACACGTATTCGATCGAAGCCATGATGCAAGATCGTAAGGCACTGCAGGCAGGCACGTCGCACTTTCTCGGGCAAAATTTCGCCCACGCTCAGGAGATCAAGTTTCAAGACCAGAATGGCCGCGAAGCTTACGCCTGGACGACATCGTGGGGTGTTTCGACGCGGCTGGTCGGCGGTTTGATCATGTCGCACAGCGACGACGATGGGCTCGTATTGCCGCCGAAACTCGCTCCCAAGCATGTCGTGCTCATGCCGATCTATCGTAACGACGAAGAACGGGCGCAGGTGCTGGCGTTTGTCGATTCGCTAAAGAAGGACCTCGAAGCGCAGCAATATGATGGTTTGCCGGTGCGCGTGCTGGTCGATGATCGTGATGATCGCGGCAAGAAGTGGTTCCATATCAAACGCGGTGTGCCACTACGAGCGGAGATCGGCCCTCGCGATATTGCTGAAGGGAATGTATTTGCTGCGCGTCGCGATACGGGCGAGCAAGCCAAGACGCCGCGCAACGAGTTTGTCACGACTATTGCGCAGCGACTCGATGACATTCAAAACAACTTGTTTCAGCGGGCCCTCGCGATGCGCGAAGCGCAAACCAGGCAAATCGATTCCCTCGACGAATTCAAAGCGTACTTTACTCCCCAGGATGAACAGAATCCCGAAATCCATGGAGGCTTCGCGATGTGTCATTGGCACGATGACCCGTCGGTCGATGAGTTGCTGAAGGAACTCAAAGTGACGATTCGCTGCATTCCGCTCGAGGCGCCCGAGGAGCAAGGCAAGTGTATCTTTACCGGGCAGCCGAGTTCGCGGCGGGTGGTATTCGCCAAAGCGTACTAACGGGCCTTGCGTGAATTCATGCTTTCTTGACCAACACTGGCACTTCGCAAAGCGGAGTGCTGGTGGTTGGCTCGGCGAGAACTTCCGCCAACGTGCTATTGGCAAATGCTTCCTCGACGGAAGCCAAGGCGTTGTCCAATCGGCGATGTAGCGGACAGAGATTCACGCCATGGCTCTTTAGCCCTAGCGGGCAGGTTGTGATTCGTCCGATGGGTTCGACGGCATTTACCACCTCGAGAATGGTGATTTCTTCGGGTGTCTTGATAAGTGACATGCCGCCACCAATGCCTCGTTGAGAATGAACGACGCCCGTCCGACATAGCCCTTGAAGCACTTTGGATAAGTAAGCCTTGGGAACGAGCGTCGCGGCGGCGACTTGCTCGGTGGTGCAGGCTTCTGGCGCTTTAGATGCCAAAAAAACCACGGCTCTTAAGGCATATTCAACAGTTTGAGAAAACACAGCAAATTCCTCGCGGACGCTAAATAGGATGTTGACATCCAATTATAGGTGCGGTATTGTTTTTGAAAGTGGATGCCGATATCCATTTTGTGCCGCTGGCATCCTTGCGCCAAGGCAAACGTGCACTATTTGTAGGAGTTGGACCGTGAAACAAATTGACGAATCTCGCTTGGAAACGGATTTAACTTATCGTTTTACCTATTTGGCCGAATTCATGGGGTTTGGCCCTGAAGACGTCGCAGCCATTCACGCTTCGGCTCCGCTAATGGCACCTGTCGTGCCAGCGCTGGTGGAAGCAGTGTACGAAAAATTGTTTCAGTATGACGCCACCAAGCGGCATTTTGTGCCGCGACAGCACGGCTACCACGGTCCTGTACCGGTGAGCATTGATGAATTGTCGCAAGATAGTGAACAAATCAAGTTCCGTAAGGAACATTTGGGACGTTACCTCGTGCAACTTGTCACCCGTCCGTATGACGACAAGTTGGTACAATACTTGGATATGGTCGGCAAGATGCATACACCCAAGGCTGGCGCAAAGGAACTCGACGTTCCATTGGTGCAGATGAACGCGTTAATGGGTTTTGTCGCGGACGCCCTGAATAGCACCGTTCTGTCCCTGGGACTAGAGCGGGAGGTGGAAGTGGCCACATTGCGCGCCTTTGGCAAATTGCTTTGGTTGCAGAATGACTTGATCAACCGGCACTATGCGTTGGCGAATGTCGGCAGCGTTGCCGCCTAGATTCGGAGAGGATTGTCAGCATGTCGTTACATCACGTTGCTTCGGGCGAGGTCACAAGCCTCGCCCCGTTGGGTGAGCTCACTGCAGATACTAAGACGCATACACTGGCGAAGACACCTTCCTTGGAAGTGATTCGACTGGTTTTGCCTGCTGGCAAGAAGATCCCCGAGCATCACGCGCCGGGCGAAATCACTGTACACTGCCTCGAAGGGCGCGTTGTTTTTAGCGTGGGCCCGCGCGAGCATTTCCTCATCCCCGGCGATTGGTTGTATTTGGATGCAGCGCAGCCTCACGCATTGTTGGCGCTGGAAGATTCTTCACTGCTGGTGACGATGTTGCTCTGTGCGCGTATCGGCGAGAAAGCAAACTAATTTCACTTCGCTTCGACGATTTCCAGTTTGAGTTGCCCCAATACGCGAAAGACTGGCAAGAAGGCGCTGTAGGCGTCAGCGCCTTTCAGATTGGACTGGGCGATCTTGAGATGCGCAGCGCCAATGCCACCTTTGCCCAGTGTGGCATCTAGTGGTACCCAGCGATCCGCGATCCAGACTTCTGTCCACATGTGGTAGGCGAAGCCGCCACCAGCCGGATAGTAGACCAGGCCCATCGCGCCGCGCGCGGGGATGCCTCTTGCCCGACAAAGCGCTGCGAGCAACACGGCGTGCTCGGTGCAATCCCCTTCCTTCGTTTGAGCGACTTCGGCAGCTGAGGCGAAAGCTTGCGAGAAATTCTTGGTTTTGATCGTGCCGCGAACGTAGCTTTCTAATTCGATAGCGAGTTTCCACGGATCTTTCTCATCGGCGGCAACGAACTTCGCCATTTGGACGATGAGTTTGTCATCGCTTTGCACCAAACTATTGGATGCTAAATCGTCGTCGGTGGGAGGTGTGTCTGCGCTTGCCAATTTCTTCGGCACGGTGGGGCGAATCGCCTGAACGGTGAGCTCCGCAGTGTGTTCGTCAATTAACTTCACGCTTTGCGCCGGACAATCGACGAAAACGTCAGCGATCTCCCCTTCTGGCAACGTGGCTTTGTACTTGATGGTTTGATATTGATGAGGGCGATTGAGGACCTTGTCGATTTTGACGATCGTGGAATCGCCCAGGTCGAACTTGGGACCCGTATTCTTGCCGATGGCAATTTCCTTCGTCGTGCGATAGCTGGTTTGCTTTAGTTGCGGTAGGTATTGTTTCTGGATTTGGCCTTTGTCATTGACCCACAGCGTCGCTCCGATGCGTTCGTTGCCGATGATTTCGGTGCAATCGACTTTCAGCAGCTTGGCTTCGCCGTCGAGCAGTTTCGTGTTCTCGTACTCGCCCGCTTTGAAGCGAAGTTCGCCCAGTTTATTCATCAGCGGGAAGAGGGCCATCAGTTTGCGTTCCTCACCCGGTTGGAGCGGCTGACGTTCGAGGGTTTGTTCCTTGGCGAAGATGCTGCCGAATTCGGGTTGCCAGGCGATGGTTTTGGTCTCCTTCTTGCCGAGGGTCGAGGCTTCAATCGTGACGTTGCCATCTTTCCAAGTGCCGGAAGAAGTCGACGTACTGGGTCCTACTTTCTGCGTGGCGGAAAAGCTCAGCGGCGTGCCGTCGGGCTTTTCGATACTCGTGACATCAAAGTTTAAGGTGATTGTTTGTCCAAAACGGTCGAAGGTCAGTTCGTTCTTACTATGGATTTCGAGGTGCTTTTGATTTTCCACCTCAACGGTTTTGACGGTCATACTGCCAAAGCCGACCTTGGCCTCGCCGATATACATCACTTCCCAAGTTTCGCTCGGTGCGATCGCGACTTCGCTCAACGGCAATTTGCCAGTGGTTTGAGAACGCTGCTCACATCCCAGTAGCAACAGAGCGGCGGCCCCGCAGGCCAAGTAGCGAATGGAGGCCAAGTAGTGACAGTGTGTTGGCAACAACATGAAGGCAAGTTCCCATCTGGCGAGTGCGATTAATACCGGCGTCCTTAATATAGCAGCCCGTGGGAGAAGTGCCTGCGCAAGTTGCCGCCTGGTCAGCAGGGCTTCGCTAGCAGGCAGACATGGTCGCTCTGAAGCACGTTTTAGCGACGTTTTGCGCTGAACTTGCTTTCCCGAAGCAAGTCGAGTGCTACATTTCACTAGGTGGCGTTGCGCGCCTCGGGAACGTTACGTTTCTGGCATCGTCAAATGTTGATTGGTTGCCATTGGCATGAGTTCGACACTTTCCCGCAGGATGATAGCGACCGCAACGATTATACCGCGTAAACATCAGGAAGCGCGGCCAGAAGCAAGCTGGGTTTTTGCACGGAGGCTGAACCTTAACGTATCGTTAGTGTGTTCAGCAAGACCATGCCGGGTCACGCGGCCCACGGTCTTGTTGCCACGTAAAGGGTGAGGTTCCGATGGGCTTCCTGAAGCGGTTTTTTCGCAACGTATTCCACGAAGGGCAGCCGGAGATTGTCTCCAGCAGCAGCTTCGAGCAACTCTCCGAGGAAGAGCTCGAAGCGCACCTCCGTGTGGCGACATACGGCGCTTACACTTTGACCGACGCGGTTCGCCCGTCGTTTGATTTGAAAGTGGTACCCAAGCAAGGTTTTCGGCACGATGTCTATCGTGATGAAGAGTCGAAGACCGATGTGCCGGTACTCATGGCGGCGGCGTCGAAAGACTATTTGTTCGATGTGTTTCTTGAGCTGATCGATCAACTCGGCCATGAAGTCGATGTGGTGCTCGAGACGAGTCATACACGCGAAGGAGGCGGACATACCGATCTCTATCGCGAGCATATCGACATGCCGGTGCTTAAGAGCATTCTGTATGACTTCGAGGACTTACTACTCAATGACGGTTGCACCGGCATTGCGGTGCTCAATCCGTCGATTCCGCAGGAGGTGCAATTCGACGAACACAAGCTGCTGATTGTCTATGGCAATCCGCTCAGCCGGTTCGAGAAGGCAATGATCTCGCGGGATGTTTATTGCCACGAGGACATGCGCTTCCTCACCGAAGCAGAGCATGTGCATTCCAGCAGCGAGCAGTATCTGCGCCAGTTTGAAGAGCTGAAAATGCGATTGGGGATGGATTGCGGCTTCGAGCCGTAATCGGTATCTTCGTCACGATTGAACAGAATACAGACGCCCGCGGCGTCAGCGAGGAATTCTGGCCGTTGGCTGGATCAAACCCTCCTTGCTGACGGCGCGGGTTTTTTTCGTAAGCTGGGTCATGGGCCAAACATGCCTCGCCTGTCTTGCTAGCAGGGTTGGCCCGCCGACTGCTATTGCGTTTGCCAGCTGAAGTGACGATTATCCGCCCCGCTGTTTTGGATTTAGGGATGGCCGCGCGCGAGAACATGGATGTTCCTTCGACGCTTATTTGCGGGTTCACTGATTTTCGTGCTGCTGGCAGGCTGCGCGCTCCCTTGGCATGCGCCGAAGGGGCCCGTGGTAAATGTCGTCGAGAATCCGCTATTTGTCCCCACGACCGATCGCGAATTCCTCTGGAACACACTGGTCGATACCGTGGACGACTACTTTAAGGTGAATCACGAAGAGCGTGTGCGGTTGGTCGGCGGATTGCTCACCCAAGGGCAGCTCGACACGGTGCCGACGCCGGCATCGGGATATCTCGAACCATGGCGTAGCGATTCCACGCCTGGCTATGAGAAACTTCACTCCTCGTTGCAATCCATTCGTCGCCAAGCATCCGCTCGCGTCATACCCGCGCCGGGTGGCTATCTGATCGAAATCGTGGTCAACAAGGAACTGGAAGATCTCGATCGCCCGGAACAATCGACGGGCGGAACATCCTATCAACGGCACGACGGCACGATTATTCGCATGCCCAATCCGGCGCAAGGCGGCGGCAACACGCTAGGCTGGATTCCCATGGGTCGCGATGTTTCCTTGGAACAGACGATTCTCCTGCAATTGCGGGCGAAACTCAGCAACGTCGGCAATGTCACCTCGCCACTGCCGCTGGAAGTCAACCAAGGTGCCTATATCGATAGTGAATGACACCTGCCCCAGACTCAAGTGCTGTTGCGCCGCAATTGGCGAAACTCACGCAAGCTTCACGCCGCTTGCGATGAGAATTCACTGGATGGCAAGGAAAATCAATTGCGGAATAAGATGACGGTTCGTGCGTGGTACTCAGCGATGTCGGTCATTCACGCGTCGTAACTGGGGATTCTAGCTGGTCGCTTGATTGGGTGTGCTCGTCCCCAAGCCGATTTCAGTGTTTGTCATGATCGGCGCAGGCAATTTCGCCACCGGCAGTTTGATGGTGAACATCGTGCCTTTGCCGACCGTGCTCTCCACGCGCACTCGCCCTTTGTGAGCTTCAATAATATGACGACAACTCGAAAGTCCCAATCCCGTGCCACCCTTGCCTGTTTCGTCGGGGCCACTCTTCGTGCTAAAGAACGGATCGAAGATTTTAGGTAGCTTGTCGGCTGCAATGCCTGCACCCGTATCGCGCACGATCAAGTCCACCGTATCGCTCGCCAGATCATGCAGCACGCGAATGATCACGCGGCCGCCTTGCGGCATTGCTTGACGGGCGTTAATCAAGAGATTGAGCAGCACTTGCTGAATTTGATTACCAATCGCCGGCACATCGGGAACAGAATCGAGTTGTGTTTCTACCGAGATGCGATACTTATTGAGTTCGCGTTCCAGTAGCACAAGCACATCCGTGACGATCTTGCCGAGGTTCGTGGGTTCGAATGCGTCCGAACGATTGCGAGCCACCCCCAGGACGCAGTTCGTGATCTTGGCGGCGCGTTCGCTAGCGGCCATGATCTTGTCGAACGCTTTATCGCGCGTGGGGGCGTCTTTGTGCCGTATTCCCAGCCGGGCATAGTTGATGATCGTCATCAATATGTTGTTGAACTCATGAGTCGTGGTGCCCACGAGTTCCCCTAGTGCGGTCAGCTTTTGCGCTTGCGCCAGCTGCTGCTGCAAGATCTCAACTTGCCGTTCCAGAGGGAGTGGTTGCTCGCCGCCAATAGACATGTTCCCAGCTTTCACAAATCGCCGAAGCTCACTAGCATGCGCCGCCTTGGCGAAGTCTCTTGTTTGCCTGAATCAAGCTGCTTAACCGTAGGACTTTGCATCACTTACGTTCGTTTCTTGGTATCGACGAAACGAGCTTGGCAACTGCAACGTAGCGTCCTACAATCCGCCAACTGATTTCTCCCCAGGCAAATGGCCTACCTCATAAGTGCCATAACTCACCGGAGCGCAAGGATGCACACGGTAGAACAACTCGAACAATCGCTAGCACTTGCCGAGCGACTGGGCTATTCGATTCGACACGAATGGCTCGGCGGCACCGGGGGCGGTGCTTGCGAATTCGGCGGCAGGAAGTGGATTTTTGTGGATCTCGCGCTGAATGTGGTCGAGCAACTCGATCAAGTAACCGAAGCCTTGGCTAGCGATCCCGCCCTGCACCTGATGGATATGCCACCCGCCATGCAGTCGCTGCTTCGCCGGGCGGCGTAAGGGAACACTAAACACAACAACCCGGCGATGCTCGAGAGCATCGCCGGGCGTTGTGAAAACTTCCCGCCTAACCAATTTTGTTATGTTCGCGTTACGCGGCGGCGTTAGTGACACCGAAGAGCTTCTTCCGGCCGTCGATCACGTCACCATCGATCACAAACGTTGTCCCTTCCGGTTGATCCGGCAATTCAAACATCACGTCGAGCATGGCTTCCTCGACGATCGAGCGCAGACCACGAGCACCCGTTCCCTTGCGCAGCGCCTTCTTGGCAATTGCCAGCAGCGCGTCGTCGGTGAAGTTGAGCTTGCAATTCTCCATTTCGAACAAGTGTTCGTACTGCTTGAGCAAAGCGTTACGCGGCTCTGTGAGACATTTGACAAGTCCCTGCTCGTCGAGTGGCTTGAGGGCCGAAGCCACTGGCAAGCGACCGACCAGTTCGGGAATCAAGCCGAATTCCAACACGTCCTCGGTCGTGACTTGTTCGAGCAATTCCCCTTGGGTCTGCTCGTTCATCACGCCGACCGATTGACCGAAGCCCATCGTCTTCTTGCCCAAGCGGCGTTGAATGATGTCCTCGATGCCGACAAACGTACCACCGCAAATGAACAGGATGTTGGTCGTGTCCATCTGAATGTATTGCTGTTCAGGATGCTTACGGCCACCTTGCGGCGGAACATTCGCAACGGTCCCTTCCAGCATTTTGAGCAGCGCTTGCTGCACGCCTTCGCCGCTCACATCTCGCGTGATGCTGACGTTCTGGCTCGTCTTGCCGATCTTGTCTATCTCATCAATGTAGAGCACGCCGCGTTGGGCCGACTCCAAATCGAAGTCTGCGGCATGCAACAATTTCAACAGCAAGTTTTCGACATCTTCGCCCACATAGCCAGCTTCCGTGAGCGTGGTCGCATCGCCAATGGCGAACGGCACGTTCAGAACGCGAGCCAGTGTGCGAGCAAGCAGCGTCTTGCCAGAGCCTGTGGGGCCGACGAGCAGGATATTCGATTTCTCGATTTCCACGCCCCCGGCAGAGGCTCCTTCGGCACCCGCCGTCAAACGCTTGTAGTGATTATGGACCGCGACCGCGAGCACTTTCTTCGTCTTTTCTTGCCCGATCACGTACTGATCGAGATGCGTGACGAGTTCGCGCGGCGTCGGAATTTTGTTGAACAGTTGCTTCGTGCTGCCACGACGACGGTTCTCCTGGTCGAGGATCGACTGGCAAAGGTCGATACACTCGCCACAGATATAAACGTCGCCGGGACCTTCCACGAGCGGTCCCACATCGCGATAGCTCTTACGGCAAAAAGAACAAAACGCGTTCTTCTTCGTAGTGCTACCGCTTCGTCGGTTTCCGCCTGCGTCTTTACCAGCGGGCATAAACGCTCCTTTTTCGCATTACCGGCCTTGTTGCGTTCTTCTCTGTCCCGCAGTGGCTCGGAAATTCACCCCAGGTGGTGCTCGAACCGCCGACTCCCGGCAACGATGCCTGAGCCGACCTAGGTGGGCGCTTCCCTGTCCGCAGTTCGTCGAGCTGTCAGTCTAGCTGTATATCGTATGTTGCGCGACCAACCTCCCAGGTTGTTCGCGGCTGAAGGCAACGCTTCGCCAAGCGAAAACAGCGGATCAATGGGAGGTCGCGTCACAATCGTTCCGTGAGAAACGACCCCACAGCTAACCGCTAACCGGACTAATCGTTGCTGGTCTTATTCTTTAGCTGGCTCCGGAGCTTGTCGCTCAAAGCCGTCTTAATGGTTCGGAATTCGGCGTCGCTGAGACCACCTTCGTCATGCAATTCTCTGAAGTTGGATAGCAGTTCGCTGGCACCTAGCTCATCCTGGTCGATCCCTTCGCGCAACTTTCGCACGCCGTATATCGCTACACCCACTAGAAACACCAAAACCGCCAGCCCCAGCATGGCTTGCGCAACGGCGCTCTGTAGAAAATCGAACATATCTGGACCGGCAGCGGCCGGAGTACACGCCAAGGCAAAGATCGCCTCGTGGGATCACTTGTCATATTATGCACATCCCGTCGATTGAGTCCAGTTTAGCTATCGTAGATTTATTCCCCCGAAAGGAGAGTGAGTTTCGTCGCCTGAACCATCAACCGTCGCGAATTTTTTTCGCCGCGCGGGTGGTACCGGATCGAGAATTCGCCCATTGCCATTGCCAGTTTCATCCTCCACACTGATGGTTCACTTTGGCATCTGAACTTACGGGAGATCCACCGGCAAAGTTCAGGTTTTTCCTCAAGAATTCGGTTAGGCGGCACATGGCGAAAATGTCCACCTTGGAACGTATCCTTGCTAGCGGCATCGTGGCGGTCATTCGCGCCCCCAGCGGTGAAATGTTGGTCGATGTCGCTGAGGCCCTGCTGGAAGGGGGCATCGTGGCGATGGAGGTCACCTTCACCGTCCCGCGCGCGGTTCAAGTGATCGAGAAGGTCGCTGACAAGCTGGGCGATCGCATCGTGCTGGGCGCCGGCACTGTCCTCGATTCCGAGACCGCCCGCGCCGCGCTCTTGGCGGGGGCGGAGTACATCGTCTCGCCGACCGTGAATCTCGACGTAATTCGAATGTGCAAACGGTACAGCAAGCTGGCCTTTCCCGGTGCCTACACGCCGACGGAAGTCGTCGCAGCTTGGGAAGCCGGTGCCGATGTGGTAAAGATCTTCCCTTCCGACATCGGTGGACCGAGATACCTGAAAGCGCTGCGTGGCCCCCTGCCCCACATCCGCATGATGCCCACTGGCGGTGTCTCGCTGGAAACCGCCGCCGATTTCCTCAAGGCCGGCTCTTGCGCCCTGGGCATTGGCGGCACCTTGGTGGAGCCACAGGCGGTGGCCAACCAGGACTTCGCCCGCATCACGAGCTTGGCGAAGCAGTTTGTCGAGATTGTCAAACAAACGCGCGGTGGGATGTAAGACGTCGGCAAGCGTCAAAGAGGAAAGTCCCGTTCCCTGTGGTACGATGGAAGGACTGATTCCTTCCGCACGTCGGCACGAGATGGTGTTTCGATGGCCCTGTTGTTTGCTTGCCCATACTGCAAAACCGAAACGATGATCGACGATGCCTATGTCGGTCAATCGGGGCCCTGCGCGGTTTGCGGACGGATCGTTACCATTCCCCAACAAAGGACCGCCACGCAACTGCCTGGCGTAACGCAAACCAAGCCGCCGGCACAGACGAGCAACGTCATCATGTTGATCGCGCTGGTGATTGGGAGTTTGTTCGCGGGCGCGGCGGTGATCGGCATTACCGTAGCAATCGTTGCTCCTTCGCTCGCCGTGGCACGCGTGGCCGCTTATAAGACACAAAGTGCCAATAACCTGACGCTGATCGCCCAAGCCCTCGATCAATACCACCTCAAACACGGCAGATATCCGCCTGCCTATGTTACCGACAAGACTGGCAAGCCGATGCACAGTTGGCGAGTGCTGATCCTGCCTGAGCTTGGCTACTACGATATCTATCGCCAGTACGATTTCAATCTGCCGTGGGATCAAGGGGTGAACGCGACCCTGGTTACCCGCATGCCGCCCGTCTTTGCCGCCCCCGGCGATGATGGCGCGACGATTTCGAAGGAAACCAGTTATCTCGCCGTGATCGGACCAGACACGATGTTCCCCGGCGCGAATCAATCGCGCACGCGTGAGGAAGTCAGCGATGGCGTTAGCGGTACCATATTGATCGTAGAATCGACGGGCAGCGGCATCTGCTGGATGGAACCCAAAGACCTGGAGGTCAAGAAGATGAATTACTCCATCAATGGCGCGACGAACGGCTGTATTCGCGGCGAGCATCCCGATGGCGCAGGGGTGGTGATGGTCGATGGTAAATCGCGATTCCTCTCGAAAGATGAAGCCCCCGAGTTTGTGGAAGCGATGCTGACGGTCAACAAAGGGGACGCCGTCCCGCTGGAAATTGTCAACGCCCCGTAAACGCGTCGGATTGGGTTTGCTTCAAGTTCCACCTCCCCTTGCGCCGATAAAAGCAGCGCCGCGGCGACCAACTGCTAGCGAACTTATTCCACCTGCGGCAGCTTTATCGGGGAGGCTGTCATGCGCCGAGTCATTGCGGGAGTGTTGCTGCTGGCGACTTCTGCGACCGGTGCGCTTGCTCAGCAGTTTCCACCCGTCGATCGGCCCGCGCCTACAGAGCAGCGCGTCGAACCAGCACCAACGGCCACGCCTCCTTCTGCTTCGCCCGCCCCCACTGCGTCCGCGGAACTCACGCCGCTCGCTACCCGTCAAACCGCCTTCAGCATTCCCTTCACGGTCGATGCCAAAGGTGGCACCGTGGAAGTGCAACTGTACGTCTCCAGCGATCGGGGTGCGCGATGGACATTGTATAGTCGTCAGCGTCCCGAAGCGGGTCAGTTCTTGTTTCGCGCCGCCGAAGATGGCGAGTACTGGTTCGCCTCGCGATTGGTCGATGCGCAAGGTCGCGGAGCATTGGCCGCTGGAGAGAAGCCGACGACGGAGTTGATGGTACGTGTCGACACGACCGCTCCTCAAGCCGACATTGTCGCCAAACATAACGATGGTCAGATCGTCGCCACATTCCATGCCAGCGACATCGATCTGGTGGCCGAAACGTTGCGTATCGAATATCAACCAGCCGGCGAACTCGACTGGAAACCAGTAGCGATTGATCCCAGCAAGATCAAAGTCGAAGGGCGCAAGCTGTCGGGCGAAGTCGCCTGGTTCCCCGACTCGCGACAGCGCGCTATCGGCGTTCGAATCGTCGCTCGCGACGCTGCTGGCAATCCGGCCATCGTCAATCGCGCTGTCTTCATGCCCAGCGGTACTTCCGCGCAACCAGCAGCGACACCACCGCGCGCGCCAGCCCCGTTGAACGTCGATCCGTTTCGCCGCGACGATGTATCGATCAGCGATAAGCCCGCCCAAACCTGGCCCAGCGAACAAAACACCACGCCTGCCAATACCGTTGCCGCACGAATCGATCCTCGCGACGCCTTGCCCAGCACCAATCCCGTTACGCTTCCCAGCGACGCACCGGTGGCCAATCGCGTGGAAGGTTCGCCGCCGGAGATTAGCAGTTCCGGAAACAACCTCGCGACGAATGTCCCCGGCAACAACACGTCCAGCGACTTCATTCCGCGGGTGGGCGATCGTCCCGATTTGCCGTTGGGCGAGCACCCGCGTTTCACCAAGCAGAAGCGTTTCAAGCTCGACTACGATAGCGCGGAAGTGCCGCAAGATCAGATCGCCGATGTCGAACTTTGGGGTACGCACGACGCAGGCAAGACCTGGTTGAAGTGGGGCGCGGACCCCGATCGTCAAAGCCCTTTTGAAGTGGAAGTCGAAGCCGAAGGCGTATTTGGATATCGCATTGTTGTCGTGCATATGAACGGCATGGCGGGACTGACGCCACGTCCTGGCGATGCGGCCGATATTTGGGTGGGTGTCGATGGCGCTCCCCCTGTGGCCAAGTTTGGCAATGTCGCATTCGGCAAGGGACTCAATGCGGGTCAGGTCGATATCCAATGGACTGCCAGCGATGAATGGCTCTTAGCGCGACCAGTCACGCTGTCGTATGCCACCGCGCCGGAAGGACCATGGACGACGCTCGCTGCAGGTCTGGCGAACACAGGCCAATTCTTCTGGCGCGTCGAACCGAGCGTGCCGCGCAAGATCTATCTCAAGCTCGAAGTTCGCGACGAGGCCGGCAACATCACCGAAGATAAACTCCCCGAGCCCCTCGAACTCGAAGGGCTGATCCCACGCGGGAAGATCAAAGGATTTGCTCCTTAGCTGCCAATTTCATAAACAACATCTCGATCTTCAATCGGGCTCGCTCTTTGTGCGAATGCGATCCTTTCAGGGCGAGATCGGTTTCCAGCAACCATTGATAGAGTTTGCCAGCGCGGACGGCGGTGAGTTGTTTTAGCTGCCGTTCTGCCTTTTTGAGTTCGTCTCCATACGCGCGAAAGCCAGCCTGCTTGGCGGCGTCCCCCAAGTCGATGCGTTGTTTGGCGCGTTGCTGTCGTTGGACGATCCGCGTGGCGGCGGCATAGCGGCGCAAGACATGCGACACCTGGGCGAAGATGGCGATCGGTTCGGAGCCGCTGCGCAGTAAGTGATCAAACTCTTCGAGCGCCGCTGCCGCTTTGCCGTCGGTCACATCGTCCATCATCTGCCAGGCGGTTCGCATCCGCCATCCACCTACGATCTCTTTCACATGCGCCACGGTGACGTGGCCACCGCTAGGAACATACAACGCCAACTTCGCCAGGTCTTGATCGATGATTCCTAACTCGGGACCGACAATGTGCACGAGTTCGTCGGCTGCTGAGGATTCCAGCGCAATCTTATACGCCGACTTCGCCCAAGCGACGATCCACTTGCTCAACTTCGGCAGGTCGGGATCCTTGTTGCGACTGTTGGGACGCACCGGCACGCCGCAAGCCACTTGAAAGCCGGATTGCTCGACTGCCTTAAAGAGTTTTGTGTTCGCTGGCCAGGTATCGACCGCCAGGATCAGCGCGGCACTCGACTTCGGCTTGGCGACGTAGTCTTCCAATTTCGCTCGATGCGTGCTGACGAAACTATCGGCGCTGTCGATCAACACCAGCCTCCGCCCTCCCCCGCCGAACAGCGAACCAGTCGAAAGCTCGTCGTTCACATCCCGCCACGGTGTGTCGGCGTCATAGGTGGTGAGCTGCACTTCCTCACGTCCCGCGGCGAGCCCCTCGCGCAATTGCGCCAGCGCTAGTCGTCGCAAGAACGGCTCGTCGCCAAACAACACATTCACGGCGGCCGGGGGATGCTGCCGAGGTGCTGCGAGATATTCGAATACAGGAACGGTAGGCATGGCGGAGGGTAAGCAAGTGGTGGTTCAGTTGCGACGGCACGCATACCCGAATGGGTGGTTGATGGCGATTTTACTAAAGCGCTAGCGCGATTAAAAATAGGTGTAGTATTTACGTAAAGCCTTTATGGATAATATTTTAAATTTGCACATCGCGGGCGTGCAAGACTTGGCGAATCTAGTAATTTCTAAAATATGATTTGGTAAACCAGGGACTTTGGGATGAATGGCACTCCTCCCGGGAAGGCTCTACCCCTCGTCACGCCACCCGAAAATAGCAAACTATCGCAAAGTTATCAATACATATTTATAAATTGAAGCTAACTTTCTGGCCGCCACCCACCGGATAGTCTCGACGCTAGCACATCACCGCCGCTGGGTCGAGCGGCGAGAGCGTGGGCGAGAGCCTGCCCGTGCGGCCAGGTGTCGCGTGGCCGAGACGAGCAGCAATGTCGAGATATAGAAAACGCACAACAAGCCGCCGAGGCAGTGGGCACGTGCAACCGCTTCCCACATGTCCATACCTTTGCCCATGCTATCGACGTATGCAAAAATCCACGTCACGATCAGAAAACCCGCCATCGCCAGGCCGATCGCGATTCGCCCGCCGACGATGGCGCTGCGTCTTTTCGGGGCTGGATGCCCCAAGAATGGTCGCACTTCCCGCAGCAATTCCAACGCCTCCCTGCGAGCGTGATAGCGCACCTGCAATTGCGGCA
>JBGSHH010000318.1:0-3224 GCA_041752355.1 Pirellulaceae bacterium
TTCTGCGGTCTGCCCGCAGCGTGAGCGAGGTTCGCATACCCATTTAGCGGGTTGCACGCTAAAATCGAATACAAGCCCCATTTGGATTTTCTTAATTATAATAACATAATTGGGAAGTTACTTGGATGCAATAGCTTGCGACAGCAGTGTTGTTTTTTGTGCCCCTGTAAACGTCGGCCAGAGCTTGGGTCCGCTACCTGAAGGGAACCTGATCTGCGCCCTATTTTTCCGTGCCAGGCGTTATAAAGAATTGGGTTGGGAAAGTGGTGGCGGCAAGCAAGAGCAGTCCTTGAGGAGTGTTGGTCACGGTAGTTCGTTTTCGTCACGGTAGGTCGATTCGTCTGCGCGCAACGTGTAGGGACTGAGGAGATCCACAAGGTTCCTGGATGGCGTTCCCGAGTGATATAGGCCGTGGGAAATCCATGACTCCGTGTTCAGCCAGTTGGTGTGCGCGCCGACAATACGGACCAGTTCATCATGATCGATCACGCACCATCCGTCCTGGAGCGGAAAGGCGATATGCAAGCCTTTCCCTTGGTACAGTCGGCTAATCGTGACGCGCGCTTTCAATTGCACCTTGAGTGTATCGGTGCCATCCTTGTGATAGGCGAGAAAGTCGGCACCCAGCCAATCATCGGCTAGCTTGATGCAATTGAAGCCGTAGTCCGCCAATACGCTCGCGATTTTCTGAAAGTTGTAGATCTCTTTCTGTTTGGCGGAAAGCTGGGCGTAGTTGATCTTGGAGAAGTTTTGCATGGCGATACTTTCGTGGGCAAGCAAAGACGAGAGAGTGAACGGGGAGCGACAGCGGAGTTACGCACGTCGCGTTGAGAAATGCTCATTCGCCGCCAGCAGCGATTGCTCGTCGGCGACGGACGCCGCTACACGCTCCAGGCGAAGTCGCTGATAGACTTCATTCGCGATCCGCACCCACTCCTCTGCTTCGTCGCGCGTCAGCGATGGACACTCGTGCATTGCGCGGTCCACATCCCAGCGCGGTGGACCTTGTCCCTGCTCCTCTAGCCGATGTATCTCATCAAGTTTGGCCCAGGCACGATCGAGCGCGGCCTCTTGTTCCGGAGATAAGTCAATTTCGTCTGGCATGGTCAATCCTACGTAAGCTCGATAAGGAATGTTTGGGTTGAGCCAAAGGCAATTTCGATACGCGCACGCAAAGCTGTGCGCTGTAGCGAAGGTAGACCGGGCAAGCCATCGCAGGCTGGAAGCCTACGCCACTTAAGTCAACCCCAGCAACGCGCGCGATTCTTCGTAGCCAGGAGCGCGGCCAGACCGTTTATCTTGGGCGTCATAGCCATATTCGCTGGCGGTGACGCGAGCGAGGGCGATGAGCTGTCGCCAGCGGAAACTCGTGCGTGTGGTGGCGAACTCCTCGGTCACGGTGCGATAGTACTTCTCTGCATGCAAGCGACCATCCTCGCTAATCGCATAATCACGCAGGACTTGAAAGACGTTCGCCTGAGCGTGCTGACCGGCTTGATACTTGGCCACGACGGCGCACGCGGCGAGTTGGTTGTTGGCTTGAATGGCGGACTGGAGATCGCCTAGCAGCGCGCTTTTTTCGTCCGCCTTCACCGCCGCGAGTTGCTCCTGGTGTGGAAACGGCTCGCCTTCCAGCAGCATCTTCTGGCTACTCCCCCAACGCGCGCTTTGAGCGACATTCGCGGCCGCGAGCATCAGACCGGCAGCGCGATGCTCTGGCGCGCAAACGCGGGCGATATTGCGCCAGGCGTTGGTAGCGTCGGAAGCATGCACCCCCATCGAATCGCCATGCGTGCGGCGACCGTAGTTGCCTGGGGCATTCTCGACTTGTCGCAACACGAGTTGATTGGCGGCCAGCGAAATTGCTTCGCCGATTTCCTCCGGAACAAAGCCCGCCGCCAAGGCGCTGGCCACCGCTTCGGCGGCGTGTTCGTCATTGCTACGGAAGATGGTATTGGAGAGCCGTTCGAGTTCGGCATCGTCGAGATGACGCGCGCTGTGGGCGAAGTCATGCAACTTGTATTGCTCGAGCAACTTCGGCACGATGTGCCGCTTGCGCTCGAGTTCTTTGGCTTGCTGCTCGTTGCGCGGCACCGCTTGCTGGGCACACTTGCGGACCGATTGCCGCAGTAGTGTAAGCGCATGTTCCTGTCCGGTGAATTCCAAGGCCGCCCAAGCGCGCCACGGCAACACCACCGTATGGACATCGTGGTTATCCTCGACACCGGCCAGCGCGCCATTGAGTGCTGCGCCAATCGATTGCTTCGCAAGCGCGGCGAGAAGTTGCTCGGCGGCGTGCTTGTCTCCTTGGTTTATCGCGGCGCGCAGCTGGGCTTCGTTGGCGCTGTTGGCAGGCGTGACTTCGTCGTGCAGTTGTTCGTGACTCCGCCCACCGACCGTTTGCGTGAAGACGGCGTTGCGATAGAGAACTTTCAGGATGGGGAGCGGTTGCGATGGCGTCTCCAGTTCTTGCGAAATCTGATACGCCGGAGCGAGCGCCATGAACGAGTGGAAACCGCCATAGTGTTCGCCGCCAAACGTGCGGGCGTTGGCCAAAGATGCGGCGGCGGTGAGCCTTTTGAGATCGAGACCCGCCTTGATCTTTTCCACCAACACCGGCAGCAACTTGTCGGCAGGCGTTTCTTGCAGCAGCGCGACGAGCGGTTCCAAATCGCCGAATTTCAGTTCACGATCCCCTTCGTCTGCCCAACAGGGGACCAGACCACATTCGGTGGCAATGGCGGTGCCCAGGCTGGCGACCAACATGCCACGCCCCATGGTGGCCAGAAACGCGCGGCGAGAGTGCGGGAACATGAGCGTTCCTCCGGCGAGCAGGAGAGGTAGGATAGCACGCCCGCCATTGTCTTCTTCTGCCCAGAGAATTGCAAACTCTTACTGCTTGTCGGCCCTTACTCCACGCCTGGTAGTGTCTCGTCGCTGCGCAAAAACCCGCGTTCTTGCGGATGACTGACCGTCAAAACGGGGCAAGGAGATAGACGCAGCACGCGTTCGGCGACGCTTCCTAAGGAAGGATGCGTAGCGCCACTGCGGCCATGTTTGCCCATCACCAGCAGGTCGATCTTATTCTGCTGGGCAAAGCGAACGATTTGTTCCGCCGTGTTGCCAGTGAGATAAATTCGTTCGATGCCGAGCTTTTCGGATTCCTTATTGGCGGCCAGCTTGGCGAGGTATTGCGTTGCGCCGCGTTCCAAGGATTCCAGGAA
>JBGSHH010000319.1:0-3181 GCA_041752355.1 Pirellulaceae bacterium
GGCGAAGATACTGGTGCTGTACCATTCGAACTCTGGCAATACGCGTCGCATGGCCGAACTCATCGCCGAAGGTGCTTTGCAACTCGACAGGACAGAGGTAAGACTAAAGGACACCACTCAGGCCGATCATTTCGACCTGGAGTGGTGCGACGGCCTCGCCCTGGGTTCGCCTACGAATTACGGCAGTGTCAGCTGGCAAATGAAGCAATGGTGGGACCAACAGCCGATCGAAAACTGGGGGCAGCGCGACGGCAGGATTGGCTGCGTCTTTAGTTCCGCTGGAGCCTGGGGCGGCGGCCAAGAGAGGACTTGCATGACGCTGCTCTCCATCCTGATGAACTATGGATTCTTGGTATTTGGCTTAACGGACTATACCGGTGTTAGGTTCTCGGCGCACTATGGTGCGATTGCGGCGGGGCTTCCCAATGAGGAACGAGAACTGGCCGCATGTCGCCGACTCGGCTTGCGATTAGCAGAGTGGACGGCAACGATGATTGACAATCGAAAAGAGGCTCACCCATCCATCCAATCGTATCCACGATTCGAGGACCTCGGAAAATAGAGGGCGCATCCTCGCGTCGCTTCCCGACTGTGACTTTCTAGTAATCCACCCAACCGCTTCGCGCACTTGATCTGCTTCACGAGAAGCGGGCCTCATCCTCGTAAATCGCTGATCGGCTCGCTTGCACTCAGTCGCCGAAATAGGGTCTCACCTCACACCGGCCTGAGACACATCGCCAGATTTGGTGGATTCTCGACCAACATCGGGCTGACGTTCGGGACGGAAGAATCGTAGATGTTGCCGCCATTCTTGAGATGGTGCCGCACCAAGAGGGCCGCCATTGAGAAAGTACGGAAACAGGCCATTTATCAGCAGGGCATGTGCCATCTGGTTAGGCCATCTCGAAATGGTCCCAAATATTCGCGGCTCCAAAGAAACCCAAATGAATTCTGCTAGATGCTCGAAAATTGATCGTGAACGGCATGAAGCGTGTAGAGACGGCGAACGCCGCCCGTCAGCCTACATCCGGCAGGAGTTTCAGCCATGTTACGTTCGTTGCGAGTATCGGGCGTTGTTGCCAGCGTTTTTTTCCTAGCGGGAATCGGAGCACCTCCTGCAATAGATGTTCGTCTCGCCTATGGTGAGGAGAAAAAGCAATCTTCAAACCTGGTCGAACTGCGCGACGAAAAGCCTTGGAACGCGGCAGCGACGCAAACCTTTGTCATTTCCCCTGGCCTAGGAGGATGCTGTGTTGACGATCGCTTCGCCAGGCTCGCAGCTGCGATCAGCGCCCAGTTTCCCGATGCCAATGTGGTCCGCGTTGATTGGTCCCAGACTGCCTGCCAAAGGCGATTTGGAATACTTTCGCCTTGGAAAGTCGCCGCCAATATCGACGACGTGGCGGCCGAGGCCGCAGGGGAGCTACGCGAACGTGACATCGTGCCCAGCACGGTCACGTTGATCGGTGAAAGCTTCGGCAATTATGTTAACTATAAAATCGCGACCGCTTTGGGTGGCGTCAAGCATGTGCTCGCCTTCAATCCGGCGTCCGAGTTTGGCGGATATAAGCCACCCGATCTCAAGCGGTGCGCCAGCCAGACATGGTCGTTTCACACCTACTCGCCGTATGATACGTCTGTCGAATTGGCGCATAGCGAGCTGTTTTTGGAGACTCCCACCGACAGCGATTGCGTTGCGCAGCACACCTTTGGCATCGTATGGCTCGCCCAACAAGTCGATCGCGAGGATTTTTCCTGGTTGCTGTTGAAGCAAACGCTGCCAGCACGCAAGAACGGTGCTTATTGCGGCAAAGCCACGCTCACTGGAAGCGTCGAGGATATCGAGATTAGCCGCGAGCGCCCACTGCCCGAAACACTTCCACCGGCTACGGACTCCTACCCCGCCCCTTCCGCGCTGGTCACACGGTAGCCAATGCTGGCATTGGACATCGCACGGCGGCGTGTGTATGGTGGCATGAAACGCTCAGACACTCACCGACAATTGCCACCCAGGACGCGGACATGGCCTTCCCGCAAACACGATTGACCTTAATTCAACGCCTGGCGGCAGGCGGTAGCCAGGCGGAGTGGCAGGCGTTCGTGGCCGATTATTGGGGACCGGTGTTTCATTTCTGCCTGCGTCGCGGCGGGCTCCAACAGGATCTGGCGGAAGATATCACCGCCGAAGTCTTTGTTGTCCTCTGGCACAAGAACTTGCTCAAACGCTGGGACGCCAATCCATCCGCGAAGCTCCGCACGTTGATTTGTAGCGTGGCCCGCAAGCTCTTGTCACAGTATCTGCGTAAACACCAGCCACAATCCCTGCCAGCCGAGGAACTCGGTGACGAGGCGGCAGATGTCGATTGTTTCTATGCCGCCTGGGCGGAAGATATCTTGCGCCGCAGTTTCGATACCTTGGCCATGCACTACCGTCGCAAAGGGCAAGGCGATTACCTGCGCGTGTTTCACGGGCGAGTGTGCGAAGGACTCTCAATCCATGAAGTGGCGCAAGCGCTCGCGATGCCAGAATCGGCGGTCGATCATCACTATCGTCATGTGCGCGATCGTTTGCAGATGGAATTGACACGGTTGGTACGCGAGCAGATCGCACAATACACCGAAGAGAACGGCGATACCGAGTTCAACTTGGAGTGGCAACAACTCGGCGAATACTTGCGGCAACATGGCGATATTGAGCAAGTGCTAGGCAAGGCATACGCACAAATCGATTCGGCGACCGTCTCGGTTTGCCGGGATCGCGGCATCGCCAAAACGGTCATACGACTCTCCACGCTCCTGCCGCCGCAGGAAAACTCTTCTAACGCAAAGCCTTAGTAAGTAATGACTTATGTCGCCGCAGCTGCGAGCGATAAAAATTCTTTCTCCGCGGCACTCGAAAATCCAGCGCTGGCGCCATGAAGTAATTGAGCGAGCGACAAAGCTCGGCTCCGGTGCGCCAATATGCCGCGCCCCGTTGACGTTTCATTGGTGCCTTTATTGGGGCAAGCCATGTTCTTTCTATTGCCATGGAAACTCGAAACGACACACGGCCACGATCGTTCGCTGGCCACCGCCAACGCGGCATTGATTGCGATCAATGTGCTGGTGTTTGTTTTTGGTGGATACTGGCCGGCCGGTCCGTATCAACCTTGGATTAATGTGCTGCTCTATGGATTCAGCC
>JBGSHH010000320.1:0-3452 GCA_041752355.1 Pirellulaceae bacterium
GCATCCTCTGCAGCTCGCTAACACCAACCACGCTGGCGGCGGTGATCGCGGACTTGGAGGCCCACGATCAAGAGACCAACGATGACCAACAGGTGGCGGATGCGATTCGCGCTGGAGCGGTCATCCAATTGGAATGCATGGTCGGTGCCGACGAAGCGCAACGCCTGGTAAGCCGCAGCTGAAGCCGAAACGCTGGCCGACTGCGGTCGGCGGGCGTCGTGGCGGGTAGTACCCGCCGCCTGAAGATGGCAGCCACTTCCATCGCCCAAATGAAAGGATCGCGACCATGACCACCAAGTCCAAGACGAAGCAACCCGCTAGCAAGAGCAAGAAGACCACCAACACTTCCAAGAAAGCGGCACCCCAGAAAGCCGCCCAGCCGAAGGTCGATACCACGCCGCTGCCAGATCCCTGCGCTGATGGACATCAATGGGATACGGATGGCGAGGGCGTAGAGCATTGCAAAGTATGCCTGGCGGATCGGAACGTGATTGAGAAGCCGGCCAAAACATCCAAACCCAAGCAGCCCAAAAGCACGGAACAAATCACCGCAAGCGCCGATGGCAAACTTTCGGCAATCGATGCGGCGGCGAAGGTGTTGTTCGAAGCGGGGGAACCGCTCAACGCCAAACAAATGATTGAGGCGATGGCGACCAAAGGGTATTGGACGAGCCCTGGCGGTAAGACGCCGCATGCCACACTTTACTCTTCGATCATCCGTGAGATCAGCGTCAAAGGTTCCGAAGCGCGTTTCGTGAAAACGGAACGTGGCAAGTTCCAAGCCAAAAGCTAGCGCTGGTGCTTTCCTCAACCAAGTCTTTCGATTCTTCAGGGAGATAGTCATGACCATGCAAGAACGACGGGAATGGGAAACCGATTTGACGGCGGCCGGCTGGTACCGCGAAGAGGGTTGGTGGCGGCATGAGCATGTCAGTGGCCTCCACAACTTCCCCTCGGCGGTTGCCATCCTTCGGCGCTGGATCGATCGCTAGCGGTGGCCGCTACGGCCCGTAACGCCCGACGTTCGCACGTGCGGGCGTTTTCTCGTGGAAGGGGAATGTCACTACCCCTCAACGGTTCTAGCCAAATATGCGAAAGATAGCGCAAACGATAGTGACCGCCATGATCGCCCCGAATATTCCTGACGCAGTCAGTACTAGGAGAATTCGATCGCGCAACTTCGCCCGTGTCGCCACAAAGTCTGGCGGATCGCTGCCGTCGAAGTCTGGTGGCTCATAGGGATTATCGTTCATATCCAAATATCATATCGAATGGAATCTAAGTTTGCACACCGCGCTCGGCGCGCATGGGTGCCGGTCATGTACTCAGAAAATTGCGGCAACTGGCGCTTGATGTGTTTCGGTTTTGATGGCTCATGTGTCTTGTCACAAGACGCTTCCGATTCCTTACCAATGGAGACACGCAGATGGCCGGTAACCAGAACCGCGAACACGAAACGCTGCTGCGCGACGCCTTTCGGCAAATGAACACCGACCAGGCCCAAGAGATTCGCGAGGCCTACTACAAGGCCGTCGAAGGCTTGCAAGCCTTGGCCGATGGGCTGGAGGTCGCCGACGCCCAGAATCCTGGTCCCGCCAGCGACCTGCTGCTGGACGAACATCTGCTGGCCTGCGCAGCCATCGAGGCCATGAACAAAAGCCTGCTCGGTCGGATTCTGTAATCGTTCGACGCTCACCAAGGAGGAAAGGCCATGAACACACTTCCCCGCCCAGGCGACCGCATCCGCTTACTGGCCATGCACGACGATCCCGATCCAATCCAGACTGGCCAACTCGGAACGGTCGTCGGCGTCACGCGTCATGGCAGCGGCCAAGCTGCGTGGTTTCAAATCGATGTCTCCTGGGATAACGGTCGGACGCTGATGCTGGTCTCGCCGCCTGATGTGTTTGAGATCATTAATGCCAGCGAGCAACGGATTGGCAAACCGAGTTTTCCTCCGACAGACAGTTCGCGCTAATGGACGTCACGCTTGGTGGCGTCGCTGGGATCTCCTGGCCTAAGTTTGCGAATGCGCTGGACGAACAAGAAAAACACTCCCGGTCCAAAAGACATTAACATCACGGCTAAGCCAGTGGCGATGCCTAAGAACGTGATCCCAGGAGCACAACAGTCATTTCGCCGGCGAACGATAACGTGGCATGGCACCGCTACGAGCAATTCCAGTACGCTCCCTCGCAAGAGCCAAGCGGTAGCGCGTCGGAGCAACGCGTTAGGTGGATCATGCCGAGTTGCGCGATAGAACAAGAATCCCCACAGCGTCCAGGTGAGGAGCGTGATTAGCGCAATTCCGATACTGAAGGGTCCTTGGGAGCCTTCTATGGGCGGAATGTCAGGTACTTCGTCGCCCCATATGCCTGCCGTTATGGCTAGTACACCTAAACTTCCCAGTAATCCGAGTAAGGTGCCGGTGGCCAAGATCGGTACGAGAAGTGGGCGACGACTCTTAGGCCGTTTGTCGAAAGAATGGACGGGAATAAATAGTAGCGACAATTCGCCCAACAACATGAGCGCGATCCAAACCCAATATGACCATGAGAGATACATGTCGCTGGCGTCACTCAAAGTGGATTTGGGCCAGAATGCAAGCATCGTCAATGGAACACTGAACATAAGGAGTGCCGCGAGATACAACCCCGCGACCACAATTCCCCACAGTTTCATGAACGGAGTCCCCCTAATGCGCGCAAAGTCAAACAATGCGTAGGCATTATGACTTGGCATCATAACTGGCCATTGTTACGCCCCGACTTGTAGTCACACGTAAGATCCAATCAAGCCGCTTGCCCAACTACTACCGCCTCGCGCCGAGCCTTCTTCCCCGTGAACTGCTCATAGCGCTGCACGATCACATCACAGTACGGCGGATCGAGTTCCATCAAGAATGCCTTGCGATCCGTTTGTTCGGCGGCGATCAAGGTTGATCCACTCCCACCGAACAAGTCCAAGACATTTTCACCTTCGCGTGACGAGTACTGCAAGGCTTTCACTGCCAACTCGACTGGCTTTTCCGTGAGGTGGACCATCGATTGTGGATTGACCTTCTTCACGTGCCACAGGTCCGTCGCGTTGTTGGGGCCAAAGTACTTGTGCCCCGCGCCTAATCGCCAACCGTAGAATGCAATTTCAAAGGCTCCCATGTAGTCCTTACGCGTCAATACGGGATGTTGTTTGTCCCAAACGATGCCTTGGCTGAAGTACAAATCGTGCTTCTTAAGGACGGGTGGATAGTTGCCCAGGTTGGCATAGCCACCCCAGCAGTAGAAGCTGCGACCCGCTTCCAAAACGCGGGCCATGTTACCAAACCAGGCATCGAGCAAGTCGTCGAAAGCTTCGTCGGTGACGAAGTCATTCGCCAACGGACGATCCTTGGCGCGCATCTTCTTGTGGGTTGCCTTGGCCTTCTCGGGATGCCGAGCCAGGTCGAGACCTTG
>JBGSHH010000321.1:0-5596 GCA_041752355.1 Pirellulaceae bacterium
CCAGTCCGCTCTTCAAAATTACAGCGGTGCCACCGCGACCTACAACTTTGAGGATTTTACCTGGCCCAGCACGTTACCCGACGCCAATGCTTTGGTGATCCCCAGTGTTGCCAGTCAGCCACGCGCGCCTAGTGTTCCCACGTATTCTGGTGAACGCTTCGATATCATTGGCACGCCGATTCATCAATCAGAAACGACTGCGGCCCAAGCGGCCTATAAGCTGGCCATCGAGCAAGCAAATGAGGCGTTGCAGGCCGCGGAAGTTGCCGCCAAGGCTCAGTTGGAAGCGGATATCACGGCGGCGGAAACCACGCGCAACGCCGCTATCGCCGCCGCCCGACAACTCTATGTGACGGAGTCGCGGCCGCAAACGAACATCGACATGGCTTTGGAGAACCGGCTGCATGCCGAAAGGGTACAAGCGGCGGAGCGCAAGTATGCACAGGACTTCGCCGAAACGTACGCAAAACTATCCAAGATCACTCTCCCTATCGGGACAAAGTTTGACGCGATCGCGGCAGCGGCCTATCAAGATTACGAAGACGCAGGCTACACGTTGGCGGCTGAAAAAGTCCGCCTTGCCAAGGTCGCTGTCGCAAATTACGAGCAAGAGATCGGCTTTAACGATGCTTGGAAGCAGGATGGGAACGAAAAGTACGATCATCTAATCTTGTTGGAAAAGACGAAACACGCTTCGGAGCGGACGCTGGCCGACCAACAAGCGGCCTACGACAAGGCAGTTGCGTTGGCGCGCGTTAATGCCGATCACAATTTCAACGAGCGCGTGGCGGAGGCCGATAAAGTGTTCGCTCAGGCCCAGGCGGTAGCCCACTATGACCAAGCCTATGCGCTGGCCACTGGCCGTGAGATTCGCGCCGTGAACATTGCGATCGCCACCGCCATTCAGAACCAAGCGCTTGCAGCCGCCCAACAGCATGCTTGGGAAGCCGTCAACGCCTACGCGCCTACTCCATACACAGCCTACCAATTGGCCCTTGCGCAGCATGCGGCTGACTTTGTAGACGATGTCAGTCAAGCGGCCCTGGAACGCGAAATCGCGATTGCAAATGCGCAAGTCGATCATGACATCGCTCAAGCGGAAGATATTCGCAGTCAACAAGACTTGCTAGCGGACGCCGCAAAGACGCGGGCCGTCCAGCGCTCGGCGGCCTTGAAGACCTACCGCCTAGCTAGCGCCAATAGTACTTTTACGCGCAACCAGGGCAATGCCGAAAGTTTTTTGGCCGAGCGAGATCGCTTTACCGATTTGGAAGTCGGCAAGTCTAAGGCAATGGTTAACGTTGATCACGCAGACCGTTTAGCGAATCTCAAGAACAATTTGCAACGTGATCTTAAGGCGGCGGAATCAGGCATCAACGTCTATGCGAGCTACTATTCCTATGACTATAACTTCGAGCGTCCGCATCGCGAGAAGTTAGAGCAAATCGATCACGACAGGGCCAAAGGCATGGCGGAGGCCGAGCAAACCCGCTTGGCTCAGCAAAACAAAGCAGTCAAGGATTACAAGTTCGTCTATTTGGCCATGGAGCGAACCCACGCTGAACTAGAAGCCACCGCGAGGTCCAGCTATGAGACGAGCTACGCCGCAGCAAATTTCGACTATAACGCGGCTTTCGTCATAGCCGGTTACACGTTTGATCAAGACGCCGCCGACAATTCCGCCAACCTGTCTGAGGAAATATCGCTCGCCAGCTACACCTATGACGTTGAATATGCCTCGTTGTCATATACCTGGACAATTGACGATGTCACGGCTGAACAGACGTATGAGAATCAAGTGGCTGCTGAATTCGTGCAACTGGTCACCAGTTGGGCTCAACAAACCAACACACCCTGGTCGGACTATCAGCTTCACCTCGCCCAAGCCTATCAGCAAGGGGTCGAGGATCGACTCTCGTCACGCGTCGACTATGTGACTGCGGTCGCTGACGCGACCTTGCAGCAACGTGAAGACGAAGCCGATGCGCGTCGCGCCTATCGCGATGCGGTCGCCACTGCAAATCAGACGCGTGATGTTGGACTAGCCAACAAGGGAATCGCGACGACCTCTGAACTCCAAACGGTGAACAAGGAGAATGCCCAACAGCGGGCCGAAAAGACCAAGATACACGATCTTGGTCTCATTGCTGAGAATGAAAAGTATGAACAGCAACTTGCGACGTCCGACGAATCACGTCGGAACACCATCATCAACGCTGAAACGGCGTTAGCTACGGTGCCGCTGCCAGTCGTGGGTACATCTTGGCAGCGGGCGTATTGGTATACCGTACTTCGCGAGCGCTATTATTTTACCGGCCCCGCCTACACGATCCCCTACGATGTCTCGCTCGACCATGATCGTCCCGAACTCGTAGACGCCTATTATGCACCTTATATCGAAGCAGTTCGCATGGCCCGACCTCTGGCGGATCGCAATTACGACGGGAATGTTGCCTCTGCGCGGGCTTCATGGACAGTAGCTACCAGCGTCATCAAGGTGCAATTGGCCGACGATCTAAAGACGCTGGAGAACTCGCTGGCCAAGAGCATCCGCGACAAGTCGCTGGAATTGGAAAACGAAATAGCGAAACTGCGCATCACGGCTGAAAACACGCTCGCTGCGAAACAGAAAACGCTCGACAAAGCACTGATCGAAGGTGACTCGACATTCGACTCCGCTGTCTTCTACGCCGACTTAGACAGCAATACCGCTACCAATGCCAGCGCCTCGACACAGCGTGAAGCTGCCGCAGATGCTCGCCAACATTATATCATCGATCTACACCAAGAGCATGTCGATGAGCTACTGATGGCCAAGAACGAAGCGCCCTCGAGCTTTCTGGCCCTCGCGACCTACCGATGGAAGACGGCCGGTGCCGCACTAATCAACGCGCAAAAAATACACAATGCCGACACGCTCTATCAGGCGGAATTGACGAGTGCCTATGCCACTCAGACGACGCTGGAGAACTCTGCTTCGCAGCTGCATTACAGCACGGTGCGCGAGGCCCAACTCGCCTACGACATTGCCATCTCCAAAGCGGGGACCGATCAGTATACAGCCGAGACCATCGCGGAATTGCAAGCCTCGCGCGATGCCAACAAGGCGTCGCTGCGTTTGACCGCCGCCAACGAAGTCGCCGCTGCCGAGTATCGCTTGGCGCTCGGGCAGACTGAACGCGATTATGTCAATGCGCTTGCTATCAGCGACAAACAATGGACAATCGAGCGCGCGGCATTGACTTACTACTATACATTAAGCTACCCCACGTTTAATGAATCGGCCTATGCGACGCTCGGGGCCAACGAAAGCCTTTCCGTCGCTCAGCACAATGCCCGTACTGTCCAAATTGGTAAGAATCGCGACCGCGACCGCGCGGCAGACTATCTAACCCACGTCACCGCGCTGGGCGATGCCTTGGTCGTCAATGCCACGGCGCTCGGTGCTGCCGGTGTCGCGTTCGGAACCAAACTCAACACGGCGGATACGAACTACAACACAGCCAGTCAGGCCGCTGATAATGCGTTGATCAGCGTTCTTGATTCGCAAGCCACGCTGCAACAAACGTCCCTCTCCACAGCGCAGCGGCAAGGGCAGGACGCTCGGAGCCTGGCGGACGTTACGCGCATCCAAAGTCTAGGAACCGCGAGCGTAACGCTTGCCACATCGCAAGCGATGGCCGGAGCCGACTATCATATCGCGCTCGCCAATCAAACGGTCGACACGATACTCGCCAGCTTCAATGGACAATCCCTCTCATCGCAAACCACGGACGCACTCTTCCCCTATGCGCAGGCAGTTGCTCAACGCGATTGGCTCGAGGCGATGAAACCGTACTACGTCGCCTATGCCACGGCTGAAGCGCAAGCTTCGGTCGGCTATGACAACACTCTGGCCTCGCAATGGCGTGCCCAACGATTGGCGGATTTTGATGCCGCCGCCGTGAGCAGCAGCCAACTCGCCGCCTTAAGCGAAACCCGCGCCACGCAAAATCGCACGGCCGAGCAGACCTACGACACACAGCTTGTCAGTTTGGGAAACACCCGTCGCGGTAGTATCGATGCCGCGAATGCCACGCGCCAGCTCGCTTATGCCAATAGTGATCGAACCAAGGCCATCGCGGTCGCCACCGCCGATCACACTTACTACGCCGCGCTTGCCAACCCGGCCGAAACGCAATCTGAAGCGGCACTTTCAACTGCTCGCACGAACTCCACTGTTCTGAGCGGCAAGTCGGCGAAAATAGCGCTTGCCGACGCGGATCTGGCTTGGGTGCAATCCGTGACGTCTGCAGAAGGAGGTTACTCGCTAGGTTACTCTCAGCAAACCAGCACGCTCGATACATCGCTGGGTCAAAATGAGAAAACCTATGGCCTTGGTGCAGCCGGCATTTCGCAAACAGATGCCGAAGCCATCACGACTCGCGCCAACGCCAATGACGTCGTGCTGACCAATGCGGAGAACGCGCGGGATCTGGCCTTGGCCAACGTCTTCGTCATCCTCCAAGCTCATGGCTACAACGAGCAGGTGGCGGTCTCCGCTGTCTACGTGACAACACTGAACTCGCTTCCTTGGGCCTATTCAGTCGTTGCTCATTCCTCGGCCATGCAGGATTGGTGGAACGCTGTTCAGCCGAGCTACGTGCAACTTACCGCCAGTAAGAATGCTGTCGCCCTCAATCGCTTGACCACGGTCAATCAGGCGCGCACGGCTAACAGTGAGACCATCGCCGTAGCGCAGTTTCAGCAAACCACCAGCATGACGAACGCCAAGGCCACTCGCGCTTCCCAGGCGGCTGCCGATACTCTGGCGTTCGAAATCGGCATCATCAATGGCAACATTGCCTACCAATTCGCGGCCGCTAGCGCGCGACGCGACAATGCAGCCGCTTTGGCGCATGCCGACTACCGCGAAGCATTGGGCGCGGAGGCCACCGAACTCAACACGCTGCACACCGCTGCTCAAAACGCACTGACGGCGAACTTGAAAACCGCCAAACGCGCGCTCGCCACCGCGCAAGCAGCCACCAATGGTGTCTTTCGTACTGCGCGTGCCGATCATGACCTCGCGCTTGCTACCGCCAAACGCGACGCAACCACTACCTCGGTGAACGCTTCCTCCCCGGCAAAACTTGCCAACGAGACCACTCTGGCCAACGCGATGTACAATCTGGCCTTTGATTCGGCCACCCTGACACGTTCGTTCAATGAAGGCGCGGCCGATCTTCGCAACGTTGCCCTCAGTCAGTTGGATATCGACTATCCGCAAGCCGTCGATATTGGCCCGTGGAGCGACTTGGAAGCCTCCCGCTCGCAGGGCCAACGCGACGCGTCCTATCAAACCGCCGCGACAGAATTCACAGACCTGCGCGATGCCGCGTCCGCCGTGCGGGACAAAATCATTAGCGATGCCACAGCCGCGCAACAACAGAGCGATACCCAAATCATCGCGTCAGCGGAGTGGGGCAAAGTCCGAGCGCAAGCAAATTCAGTCTGGGCGAACGTGCGCAAGACCGCCGAGAATGTGCTCGCCAGTGCGAATCTTTATCCCGCCACCCTGCCTGCGGAACCTTCACTGAATGATATTGGCGACCGT
>JBGSHH010000322.1:0-15168 GCA_041752355.1 Pirellulaceae bacterium
GATCGTGCCAATTTGCCAGACCGTGATGCCGGTCGCCTCGGCGGTGAACAGATGCGTGCCACTGACAGCGCCGCCGCTAGCAAGCGCCGCCGTGTTCTGTCCCACGATGATCAGGTCGTTCGGTACGGTGGCATCGACGAAGTAAATCTCCGGCGTTTCTGTCGCCAAGCCTTGAAGTCCGAAGGCAAAGCGACCATTGCCCAGCGCGACAGGTTGACTCAGGATGCGCGGCAGTTTGGCGATCGTCTGCGACGACATGATCTGCGGTTGCCGTGGATCGGTAATATCCAGCAGCGTAACCACGGTCTGCCCCAAAGGATAAAAGCCCGTTTCGAGATCGAAGAAGGTATTGTCGGTGAAGCCTTCGCTGGAACCGACCAGCAAGGCGTAGTCACCGTCGATCGCGATGCCAAAGACATTGACCATGCCGGGAATATCGAGTTGCCCGGCAATTTGTAGATTGGCGGGATCGGTCGTATCGATGATGGTCACGCGGCCATTCCCGTTGACCGTGCTGCCGCCGCTGGTGGTGGTCGTCGTCGCCAAGAGCGTCGTGGCGTTGGCGACGACCGCTTGAAAAACGGGATGAACACCGCCGCTGAGGCTGGGAACTTCCGGCGGAATAGTGTCGTCGTGCGTGCCGTAAGTATTGTCGAGTGCGTCCGCGAACACCGGTAGCACGGGATTGCTGATATCGACCGAGATCACATCACCCCACTGCTGCGTCACATCCCACGGCGAGACGAAAACGCGCTCCAGGCGATAGCCTGCGGTGGAAAAGTAAGCGTGACTGCCGCTGACAATGACATCGCCCGCGCGGTTGTAATTGACGCTCGTGCTTCCCAGCAGCGCGGGATTGAGCGGATCGGTTAGCGAGTAGACATTGAAAGCCGTTGGGAAATTGGACGAGAAGGAGTTTGTGCCGTCGATGGCGATCAGTTGGTCGCCTTCAATCGTCAACCTGGTAGCGATGGAACCCACCGTGCGAATGATTTGCGGATTCTCAGGATCGGTGATATCGATCACGGTAATGCCTGCGGGGCTCGCGACGTAAGCAATGTTGCCAGCGATGGCGATATCGCTCGCACCGGTCAGCGGCGTTTGCGCCACAGGCGTGAGCGGCGCAGGAAACGTGGCGACTGTTGCCACCGTCAGGGTACTGGTCACGGTGCGATCGCCCGGGAGCGCGCTCTCGGGCGTAACCGCAATCGTCGCAGTGACCGGCGAGCCAATCAGCAAGCGGCCCACTCCGGTTCCGCCAGGCAGCGGTTGATTGTCAAGATCGGCCACTGTGACTTCGATTGTGTATTCGCCATCGGCCAAGCCCGTGGTATCGAACGTCGCCAGGTTGGTAAGTGTTTGCAGCGACGATTGCACCAGCAGCGTGGCTGTCGTCACAGGCGAGGTGTAAATGGTTCCGCCACCGCTATCCTTGACGACAAACGAAACGTGGACATCCTGCCGCTGATTGACGACATTGAACAACCTCGCCGCGACACTCACTTGCCCGCCGGCATCGGTAAACGGAGGCGTCGCGGTGACCGAAGTTACGGAGAGGAATTCGTTGCGCGTCAGCATGGAACCGGCCGCGCTCTTGGCAACTTGCGGCGCCGCCTCGGCGAAGGCATCGACCGTAAACGTGAACGCCAACAACTCGTCCGGCGAAGACTGCGTGAGCGTGACGAACAAGTTCGTGGCGAATTGATCGGGTGCCAATGTCACTTGCGTTTGGCTCAACGCTCCTTGCACCGTCGGCGGCAACCCGGACAGGTTGAGGGTGGATGTCGTCGTTTTCAAGCCGGTATTATGCAGACTAATCTCATACTTCACCGGCACCAGCGGCTGCGCCACCGCCGCGCTGGAGACGAAGAAGAGCTCGAAGTTGTGGTTGACGAATGTGCGAGCGCGCGTCCCCATGTCGCCAACAATCGTTCCAATGTTGAGGATAGCAGTATTCTGTTCAGTCAAATCATTGGCAAACGCCAAGGAGTCGCGCGCCTCCGTGAGCGATGTTTCAAAGCTCGCCAGTGCCGCATTCCCAGGCAGTTGCGTCAGAATGCTTTCAAGGTCGGCCAAGGCTTGCCCTTTGGCGAGTGAATCGCTGAAAGATTGCGTCAATTTGTTGAGAGCAATCACGAGACTATCTAATCTATTGGCAAGTTCGACGTTTCCCAAATCGCGAAAGATTGTCGCGGCGTCGGAGACGTCATCTACTCCTGGCGCAACAATGCGCAAGGGTATCTGAATCTGAACCGATAGCGGTGTACCGAAATCGGCGACAATGATCGGCAGCATGTTCGTACCGAGCGGAATCGTCGCGCTGGAAGTGATCGAAAGCGCGACGCGTCGCGTTTCACCCGGCTGCAAAGAGAACGAATCCAGTCCAGTGATTGTCAATGTTGCCGGAGCGATCGCCGTAAGGTTGACCGTCTCGGCAACGTTGCCTCGGGCGGTAACTAATAGATCGACATTAACGCTCTGTCCCGGCAGGCTACTCACTTTGCTTGGATCGAGCGCCAGCGTTAGGCCATGTACCGCAGGTAAGGCGAACACGACCTCCTGCGATGCGTTCACGGTCGGGGCAGTGCTGCTCTCGACCCGCAGCGAGAAGGAAGCTTCCGTACCGGGTGCGGCCAGTGTGCCTGATGGCACAAGGTAAACGCCGATGGATACCGTTTGGCCGGCGGGGATGATCAATCGCGATACGCTGCTGACGGCGGAATAACCGGCGGGAATATTGAGAAAGGTAATATCGAATGTGTCCGCAACGGGCCCCGAATTATGAATATGGGCGCGGAACGCCGTAGGAACCTGCGCGCCATTCAAGGGAACGTGGAGGATGGGATCTGATTCTACTTGGAGTGCGACGCCAGGCGCGGTCGGCAGAATTTCAACGGTGAATTCCTGTTGCGTCAACAGCCGAGGATCAGACTTCGATTGCGCAAGAAAGCGAACGACAAACTGCCCAGCTTGCAGGCCTGGCTCGGGAAGAATCGTTGCGATGCCCTCGCTTGACAAGGACACTGTCCAGCCGGTCGGGGCATCCACTGTGATTGCGTAGTCGTCGGCGAAACTTGTTGCGAGCGTCACCGGAACGAATAGGGGCGAATTATGGTCGGTGCTCAACAGTGCGGGCGAGATATCGGCGCGTAAGATGTTTGTCGCATCGCCGTCAAGCAGGACTTCCAACGACCCACCTTGCGCGGACCAATCGATGATGCCCGAGTAGCCGGCGAGCGTTAGCCCCGCTGATAGCGATTGGCCCTCACCAGCGACAGAGAGCGAATCGATTGTCGGTCCAATTCGGAGCGTGGCATTGTTCGCTTCGACGGCGACCGTTTCTGCCAGATCGCCCACCGCGCTGGCGCCGTGGCCGCTAACTTCAATACTATTGGATTCGATCCGATAGACGCCCGACGACAATTTCACGCCATCTAGCATCAGCGCGTTTGTATCGAACTCCAGCGACACGTTGCCTGTAAGCGTCGCGCTATAACGATCCCATTGTCCACCGGAGAGCAACTGTGTCGTCACAGGCGAGTAACCGGAGACGCGCCCTCTTCCTTGAACGCTGTAGTTCACACTGCCGCTGCTAGTGACGCTGATTGTCTGTGTCGCGAGCAAAGCAACCGAGCCAATGCCAATCATGCTCCCAAATCGGTCATACACTGTTGCCGATGAGGCTTGCAGCGAGGCGACCGAAAGCACATTTTTGGCTGGTGATGTCCATTGCAATGTCAAATCGCCATTGATCTCCAGAAAGCTGGTGTTAAATAAGCCGGCGACGGATCCGTTCGATAGCGATGGAATCACGGACACATCGCGCGTGACATTGCTGCGCGGAAGAAAGACATTCGGATCGACAAATGCGTCTGGCACCGGAGGATCGAATGCTTGAAAGTATGAATAGAGGCCTCCAGCATAGAGTCCCGCGACGTACCAGGCATCGCGCTGTAGTACCGCTTGAGCCTTGTCCATAAAAAAGTCATACAGGCTTTTAAGCCACAACATGAAGTTCTTCATGTTGGCGGAATTCGCAAATGCCTCGCCAGCCGGAGCGATGATGAAGACGTTCACGGCAATTTTCACGAACGTCATAAAAATGCTCTTACCGAACATCCCACCCACAAAGCCAAGAAAGAACCGCGTTGCGGGATTGCCAGTGTTGGCAATCTGAATCGCGTACTGACTAGCTTGTTCGAGCAGTCCGTGCGTGCCATCGGCTAAGACCCCATGCGTCTCGCCCGTTTCACGATCGATTTCGTACCAGCCGACATGCGACTGGCCGTTGATGCTGACGGCACTTATAGGCACGATTACAACTCGATCTGCCGATAGCGCGGAGCGGATGCGCGCTTCAGCATCGGTACCCAGGTCGACGGCGTCCAACAGCGAAGCGCTTTCAGAAGTCAGCGTTAGCACGGAAATGCCTTGTTCTTGCGCTGCCCGAAAAATGGCCCCCGTATAAACGCTGGTGCGCACAACATCGGCAGGCAAGTTTCCAGCAAATAGCTTGCCTTCAATCTCGTTCTCGACGATTCCGCGCGACTCATTCAAACTCACAGCAGCGATGGTCGATTGACCAGGGGCTGCCAAAACAAGGTGATCGGCCTTGAGAAGATCGAACCCCAGTTTGAGCGTTGCTCCGTCGCCTTGGATGACCATTCCCGACGAAGCGATAGTGATGCGCGGACTAATTAGATACGTGCGACTTTGCGTTGCGCGCTCGAGCGCAGGAAGAGAGACAGCGACTTCCGCTTCAAAATTAGCCAGTCGAGACCGTTCCACCGATATCAACAGGTTTCGAAAGTTTTCGATCGCTTGCGGCTCAAGTGCGGCCTGCTGAGCCGCTGTGGCCTGCGCATAGATTCCGGCAAACTCCCGAGTTGCCGCGACGGAGGTGCCGGCAACACCAGGCGCGAGAACGGAAAGGGGATCACGTCCGCCCGATAGAATGCTCACGGTGTGAAGATCAAAGGGCGACAGTGACGGATTCCCGGAGGCGTCGACGGTTAGATTGACCGACGCTTGTCCGGCGCGCGCCGCAAAGCCAATTCGATCGAACTGCGCTCGCTCGAAGCCTCGGCTGGAACCGTCCGGTGTCGTGACCTCGAAATTCAGGAACAATCCTGTGATGATCTGGGAACCGAACGGAAAATTTGTCAGTACCTCTTGAAAACTCGTTCCCGTGGTGAGCAGGTCTTGCGAAATGTCAAATGCGTTGTCGCCGATACGGACGAAGGGTGTATAGCTATATGTGGTGGATGTAAGTACGAATGCCCCTAGCGTGCTCGACGATGTAAACTGTCCGAACGTGAGCGGACGCCCCACGAGTTCCGCAGTGCTGTAGGTCGTCGTCAGGACCGTGGAGCGGGATAATCCGCCACCCGCGAAGGCGGCGGAGGCTTGAGAAAATGACTCCACACTCAACTGAATCTCGACTTTGTGTCGGAGCGCATCATCGATCACCTCGAACGTCTCGGTCGGTGTCGCGAAAACTTGACCGCGCTCTGCCTCCGTGAAGGCAGTATCGATATCCTCTACCCCTGCGCCGGCGTCAAATTGAATCCAGAAGTGATCGCGAGTGGTGGTGAGCAAAGCAGGGTCGTGTCCGGGATCGCTTATCGTCGCACTCGCTGGCACATTGCCTACCGTTGCCGTCGGCGCGTCGAACATCGATACAATCAGTTGTTGCGCTAATTCGACGGAGAGTTCGCCTCGAGCATAGCGAGCGGGGATTCCGGAAGCGCGAAATAGAGCAATGCCGAGACTGGCTTCATCGAGTGAATTGCCAGCACCGCTCCAAAGTGCCCCACGCGCGCCTCGGAGGGAACCGCCATAGGCTTCGAAGCCGATCTGAGAATTCAAGAAGTTGATGATCGCCGTCACGTCATAGTCAAGCTGAGCCGCCTGCGCTTGAATAAACGGGTCGAGTGAATTGGCTTCGATGGTGTTTTGCAACCAGTCCGCAGGCAGCGCGTCGGATCGCAAAATGGCAGGTCCGAGGTTATCTTGTATAGCCCTGGCGTTGAGCGTTCCCGAAACCAGCGGACCCGAATCCAGCTGAAGCGGTCCCGATTCTCCGCGTGATATCGTTAGTTCTACGCTCGCACGTTGCATGGGCGCAAGTACGCCAAAATTCCATGCCAGCTCAACACCATCGCCTACGGCGGGTAACGAAGATGTGATTAGTGTGACATCGGGCTCCAGGACCGTGGATAGCCTAACTCCCGTTACATAACAAGGTTGTAAATTGTAGACCGTATAGGTCATTGTCAGCGTATCGCTTTCGAGCCCGTCGGTTGTATAGGTCGAAAGCGTGCGTCCAACGGCCAATGCCTGCTCCGAAACACTAGCAGTGCAAGCTGGCGCAACAAGTTCGATTGCGGCGGAGCCGATGTGAACGTTGTTGCGCCGGTCGCTATCGGTCGTTTGCCCGCGTCGGTCGGCGACGATGATGATGTGGTAATTTTCCAGCGGTGTTCCCGCGAGCGGCACGGTCAGAGCTTGCTCATAGCTTCCGCCCGCCAGTAGGCCACCGGTCCGCGTGACGCGACCAATCTCTTCATCCCGAGTATCGAAATTATCGTCCAGGGAGAGATAGACAACGTCAGTCCAGTGGCCGCTCAGATCCGTTGTCGTCGAAATATTCCTCACCGTGTAGGTGAGTTGCAATTCGCCGTCGAGCAAAGCGCTCGCTGGTTGCTGAACGTTCTCGATGGATAGGTCCGCGCTACTTGCCAATGCTGGCAAAAACGCGATCATCCCACCGAGATTACTGACGAACACATCCTGAAATGCGCCGGTTTCGCTGTCGTAACGCAAAACCTCATTCCCGGTGGCGACGTAGGCGAATCCGTCGGTACCGAACATGAGTTGATTGGCGGATGCAGTGGCAGCAGCGGTTTGAGAAGAGTAGGAGGTAAGGAATTCGCCTGTTGCGCCACTGAACTCGAAGGACTTACCCAACGTCGGATCGGGCACATAAATGTGTCCATCGGGACCAAACGTGAACTGCGCGGCGTTGTCGAGGACGCCTGACCGCACGAACTCGTCAACGAAATTGCCGACGGGATTGAAGCGGAGAATGCGCTCGTAAAAGTTGCCGATGGAGGAGTCAGCATCCAGCACATACAAATTGCCCTCGGGACCAAAGTTCAGGCCAACGGTGCGGCGCATGGTTTGACCACTCGTGGCCACGCCGAGGAACGCGCCCGTGCTGCCGTCGTACTTCAAGACATGGGCGGCACCTGTGGCGACATAGAGGTTGCCATCGGGACCAAACGCCATGTCGCTACCGCCGGCGAAACCGCCGCTGCCGGTGGCGACGAACGTGTTGAGAAACGCGCCTGTCGTTCCGTCGTAGCGCAAGATCTTCGCTGCGCCTGGCGCGGTACTGAAGACGAACAAGTTCCCATCGGGTCCGAAGGTGGGATCGCGCGGATCGACTAACCCGCCAGCGCCGGCGGCGACAAAGGGGCCCAGCGCCGCGCCGCTTTGCGCATCGAAGCGCAGCACGCTATCCGTCACCACGTCGGCGATCAACAGGTCGCCGACGGCGAGCAAATGCCGATCCTCCAGCAACTCCAGACCTAGCTGGAAAAAGCGTTCGCGGTTGACAGGCCGACCTCGACGCCGCCGCGCGGATCGATTCCCATGGCAAGAACGCTTCAAGAACATCAGAAAGTTCCTTGGGAACCCGATAGCATCGTAAAATCACACCCCAAACGAGGGAACCGCGCCGTCCCCATTACGTCTCGATTCTAGATGCGTTTACTGTGCTTCTCAACGTTCTGGTAGTCAGTATTGGCGAACTTGCAGGGCGATGCCCTGGAAATCGCTTGCCAGCGGGGGGGCCGCCAATGTTTAGTGGGGGGTGGCGGCAAGATTTGGCAACGTTCTATCGCGCGGATCACTCCAAGCCCAATGCGCCCGCCGGCGGAATTTGCACGCCGCCTACGCGACCCAACGCGCTGGTGGGAAGAAACCGCGGCTGCAATTCAAACTGGAAGTTGAAATTGTCGCGGCTTTCGTCGTAGTTGAAGCCCATCCGTACTAACAGCGATTCGCCGATCCGCGTGACGCTCACCGTTTGGCCTATGTTGCCGGCATCTTCCAAGTCGAAGGAGGAACCGGCGGTCAGCACCCATTTCTCGCTGAGTCGGTAGTTCACAAACGCGTTCACGATGCTGCTTTTGAACGGCCCTTGAATCTGGCGATAGCCGACGTACAAGCTGCCCAGTTCGGGACGACTGGAAAGACCGCCGACGGAGACTGTTTGCAAGCCATCCTCGAAGAGATCGGCGTAACCATCGGACAGAATCGTCAAGCGATCGCCGATGTGCCAACTGAAGTCGTAATCGATCAGGCCGATGTCCTCGTTGAAGTTATCGCGCGCGGCATCGGGAAAGAGTGTCGCTTGCACATCGAGCGTGATCCAATCGATGATCCGTTCGCGACCCGGCAGGCCGCGCTTCGTTTGCCAACGCTGCCGAACGCCAAACTTGGCCAAGGTCAAATCGTCGGCGATTTCAGTGCTGGGGGAGGTGACATTACCTTGGATACCGGTTCGCAGCGCGTAGTAGCGTTCGTCGAACGGCAACGCCACGTTGCCACCTTTGACGCCATTGAAGGTGTTAAAGTAGAAGCGGCGGCGAAAATGCTGAATCGAGTTGTCGTCGAGCGGATCATACAACGGCAGTTGATCCAGATCCTGATTGGCATCGGCGTAGGATAGCTCGGCATCGAATGTGATTTTGTGTGCCAGTCCGTTGAGATTGAACAACTCGCTGCTAACATCGCGGTTGAGCGCCCACATCGGCATACTCGCCCTCACGCCGGCTTGGCCATACAGACGCGTGAGGTCATCGCCTGCGATATCTTCGCCCCAATGCGCCACTTCACCGAGCGCATAGGGCACAACTTTGACTGGCCCCAGTGCGAAGGGATAGTCAATCTCTTGCCGCGTGGCGGCGCGCACGCCTTCGCGTTCAAACTCCCAGGCCAGCGGGTCGAACTTCGCGAGATCGCCATCGTCTAGCGGCGGCGTGACCACTTCCAGCTTTCCGTAGCCGATATTGGAATGCGCGTTGTACGTCAACACCTCAAAAATGTCTTGCCCCAGCCAGTGATGATCGGCTCGAGGCAGCCAGTTGGTCTGCGTGAAGAAATCGTTGACGCGAACATCCGCCAAAATGCCGTAGGACATGGTGTCGGCATAGCGCTTCAGTTCGATGCCGGTCGTTTCGTCCTTGTAAGTGTCCCATTCGTTCTCGAAGTACTCTTCGAGGAAGTTGTAATCGCTGATCAAACCGAGTTCGCCGGTGAATTGCCAACCATCGCCCAATTGTTGGCGATGACGACCGAGAATGCGGCCACGTTGACGTGTTTCCGGCACCAGCGCCCGACGATCGGCACCGAGATTGTCCAAACCGGAATCGTGCAAGCCCCAGGCGTCGATGAAGCCCTCGACCGGACCAGGGACGCCGAAGAAATTGTCGCGGTTGTAGCGAAAGTTGGTACCAAAGGCGGCACCGCGCTCGGAGAGTAGATCGGTGGAAATGTTCCACTTGGTGCCGGTTGGCTTGTTGCGTACGCCGAGCAGCTGATAGGCGTCGAGATCGGTGTAGATTTGAAAGCCGAAGACGCTGTCGTTAGCGATTTTGACTCGCTGGATGTAGTAATTTGGCTCAGTCAGATCGGTCGCCATCCGCGGCCAATAAAAGATCGGATAGCCGCCAAAGTACAGAAAGTTGTTGTTGCTCGTAGCGAGCATGTTGTGATCGACGATCGGCTCGCCGGAGTTTGGATCGACCGCTGGTTGGCCGGTGATCGGATCGATGGCGGTGCGTTGATTGTCTTGAAAGGTCACTTGCTGCGATTGCAACCAATAGCGAGGCACGCCCATGCGACTGGAAGTGATCGCCGCGCCGTATGCTTGAAAGTTCTGGCTATCGACTTGTTGCAGCACGTCCGCTTTCAGTCGCAATAAGCCTTGGTATTCCGGCACCGGTGTGAGGACTTCCGCGTTGAGCACCACGCCGTACTCGCTTTGCACGTTGTAGTACATGCGGTCGGCATAGATAATGCGATCCCCTTGGCGGAAGACGATGTTGCCTTCCAAGTAGAATTCCAGCGGGACGCTTTTATCTTGCAGCGACTTCTGACCACTAAGATCAGGCAAAGCGTTTTCGCTCGTCCAGATTACGATACGGTCCGCTTCGAGATCGACCTTGCCGACCACATCAGGACCGTCAACCTGCACTTGGACGCCTGATTCAATCACCGCCACGCGCTCGTTGCGCTGCGGAATGGGGAACCAGCGCGCTTGCACTGGCGTCGTGCTGCGGGGAAACACCTGCACCCGTCGCACGCCGCCCAGTGGTTGCCCAGGTGGTGCGGTGATACCTTCGGGCGCCGCAAAAGGATTCAGGACATTGCTGAACTGCGCCGGCTGAACCGCTGAATCGCGAATCGGGCGCCGCTCCGCGCTGCCGCGCTGATACACGGCGGACAGTACCATCGGCTCGTTGCTGACGCGCGGCACATTGAACTTGATGTCGCCAATCGTGTGAAATCGCCCAAACCAGGTGCGATCGCGCACTGTTTGCGCGGTCCGCCCGGAATGATGATTGCGATTCCCGTCTCGACCGTAATCGACCGTCACATCCCCTTCCAAATAGGCGATGATCTTGCTCGCATTGTCGCTGTTCTCTGCCGCGCGATCGACCCACAGCACCGCTTCCTGCGACTGCGTTTGCACGGAACCCTGCGCTAACTTCACGCCGCCCGTGAGTAGCCAAACTTCGTATTGTCCCTGCTGCCAACGCTGCGCCTGCGGCGCGTGAACTTCGATGGAAAGCAAATCACTCGTGACTGGCAACTCGACTTCCGCTCGCGCCCAGCCGGCAGCGAGCAGAATCGCTAATGTTGCCAGGACCAAAGGACGATAAAGGAGGCGAATCAGTGTGCGCAGCGCCAGCCCAATCACGCACCAATCTGGTGAAACGTGAGGGGCATCTTCTCGGCGATATCTAACACACGACGTTTGCGTAACGGCATCCTTGCCACAAGCGCAATGACAATCTCAGCGCGCAGTTCGCTGGCGATAAGCGGGGCGGATAATACAAACGCCCGGCGTTGATAGCAAGGCGGTCTTGAAGAAAGCGTGGCACTGGTCGCTATCCCCGCTAGCTATCCGATGGCCCCGCCGGCGATAGCTTGACCGTCCCTACGACCGTCAAAACTCACCATTTTCGCCATTTTCGGCAATTCGCGTGAATCTGAGTGACGCTAGCGTCGCCATCGGCAACAGACATGCGGAAACCCACTTGGTCCCTGTCTGGAGCAATGCTCATGGCTGCCTTAATCTGCGTTGGCGTATTTCTGATCGAACCGCTCTGCACCGTGCTATTTCGCGTCGCTTTCGCGATGTTTCAAGCGGTCGCAGGTGTGCTTTGTCCGACGACTAGTAAAACCGTGCAACGCTGGCAGCGCGTTACTGGCCTGCTCTTGATCGCCTCCCTGGCTTGCCTGGGACTGGGAATGGCGGCATGGACGCTAGAACTATCGCTCCCAGGCGTGTGGGTGGTGTGGCTCGTCGGCGCCATCGGCCTGCTCGTGGCGGGCATGATCGGCAGCCTCGTGGAAACCACCTGCAGGTCTGGCGAGCCGAGCCAGTCCCGGAGTTGACGGCGCTTAACCTTACCGCTTCACGATCTTAAACGCCGTGTTCGATCCCCAGCCTTCGCGCACGGCGAGATGAATGTAGAGCATGGCGAGCGGTTCAAGATAGCGCGCGTTGACGAGCGGCCCCGCATCGACCGCTTCAAAGCCGATATCTTTGGCAAGTTGCGATACAGAGGACTTAGCTTCCTTGTCATCGCCACAAACAAACAATGTCGCAGGCTGGCCATCGAACGCGGGGTCCGCCATGACGCGCGAACTGACTGAGTTAAATGCTTTCACGACCCGCGTGCCGGGAGCCCATTGCGACACAAGTTCTGCCGCAGACTGGGTATGGCCGTGAGTAAGACCGCTGAACGTTTCGTTGAGTGGATTGATACAATCGATGAGCACCTTGCCGGCGAGACCCGTTAGCGAAGCGAGCGTCCCTTGCACGGTGTTCCAAGGCGTGGCGAGCAGCACAATGTCGCTGGCGTCGACCGCTTCCTGGCAGTTGCCGACGCAGGCGGTCTGGCCTGCTTCTGCCAATAGCATTTGCACCTTTTCGCTGCCGGGATGGCGCGAACCGAAAACGACCTGGTGACCACACTGCGCCCAGCGTTTGCCGAGTGTGCCGCCGACATTGCCTGTGCCTAAGACCGCGATTCTCACGTTGCTACTCCTTGGAAATTGTTGCCCCATCTTCGCCTATGGTTGCGAATCCAACAACACGGTATCGGCATGTTCATAGCCCGGGGCGCAGCAACACAGGAATAGGAGTGTCTCGCTGCCGATGTTCTGGATGGTATGCGTCGCAGCCGGTGGTATAGCGATGGCGTCGCCGGGGCCCACATCGCGCGTTTCGTTATCGATTGTCATTCGCCCTTTGCCGATCAGGATATAGTAAATCTCTTCGGTGAGCGGATGGTAATGCGGCGTCGTTCTTCCCCCCGGCGGCAGGCGCGCTTCCGCCAGACTTTGCTTTTGAAGGCACGAGTTGCGATAGGCTAATATCTCGCGAATCTCGGAACCATCCTTGGTGGTGAAAGCAGGTACGTCGGCGATGTTGTGGATATCCATGGAAAATAGTCTTTGCTAGTCGTTCGTCGGCCCAGTCAACTTAGTCGTCCGCCGGGGGTCCAACTTTTTCCGCCACGGCGACAAATGCCGGCGAGTATTCGCGAATGTCCCACTCGGCAGCTTCGGGCAGTCCTGTGAAGTCATAATGTTCATCCGCTTCCAAGACAAAAACACTACCCAGTGGCGACTCTTCCCACAATGTGTTGATAAGCGCGAGCATCTCTTCGCGGCGCGAAACATAGAACTCAAACGGCGGCGAACAAAGCACCAGCCAGCGACGATCACTCGGAGGCGCGGGATGCTTTTTGCCCCAAATAAACGCGCTCGTCGGCAACACTTCGGTAACGTCGGCTGCGCCCAAATTAGCGGCGTTGGTGCGAATCAGTTTGGCGGTCGGCATGTGCCGTTCAATGAAAGTGGCGCTGGTGGCCCCGCGACTCAGAGCTTCCAGGCCCAAGGCTCCAGTCCCGGCAAACAGGTCGATGGCGTGCGCGCCGATGGCATCGGTGCCGACTAGATTGTAAATGGCCTCCCGAACACGATCTTTCATCGGTCGCGTGCGCAGATCGCCAGAATACTCGATCGTCCGCCCACGCCACGAACCGCCGATAATCCGCAGTTTTGTGGGGACCGCCTCGTCGGGATCGACGGGGACCGGTTTGGATTTACGTTTTGCCATGCCGAACCGCCCGTTATTAGTGAACCCAACTCATCGAAACCGCGTAACCAAGACGGACGGCTTTCGTCGTCCCCTGCGCCTATGCTAATCTATGGGGCGTGACCAACCGAGGGGACGACTCCCCGTCGGCACTGGTAGTTACTTCCCGCCTTCGTCACCCTCTCAGGAATTTTTCGCCATGCGTACGCGTTTTGGCTGGCTGTTATCGCTCGTGCTGGTCGGCACGCTGCCTACTGTCGTTTGGTCGCAAGAAGACAAGAAGGCCGATCCTCCCGCCGCACCTGCGGACGAGACCAAAAAGGCGGAGGAACCCAAAACCGACGAGCCGAAGACGGACGAGCCAGCCCCGAGTGGCCCGGCCGCCGCCAAGTTCGCCGCCACTTACGAACAATGGAAGGAGTTGCTCAAGCAACTGCGGACCATTCGCACCAAATACCAATCGGCCGAAGACGACGAAGCGCCTGCCCTTAAGAAGCAGTGGGACGAAGTCATCAGTCAGGCGGACGCCATGTTGCCCGAACTCCGCAAGGACGCGATCGCTGCCTATGAAGAAGCACCCAATCTCGATTCCACCATCTCGCGTTTTCTCGTCAAGCTACTCTCCGACGATGTCGCTCGCGACGAATACGACCAAGGCGCCGCGCTCGCAGATATCCTCATCAAGAACGGCAGTGATTTCAAGCAGATCTATCGCGACGCCGGCATCATTGCCTTTGTGAACAACGATTACGACAATGCCGAGAAGTATTTCAAACTGGCCGAGGAAGCCAAAACACTCGATGCCGTCGCCAAGAACTATCAGTCACTGCTACCGGAATACAAGAAATTCTGGGCGACCGAAAAGGCGTTGCGCGAGGCCGAAGCCAAGGCCGATGACTTGCCCCGCGTTAAGATCGAAACGAGCAAAGGTCCGATCGTGATCGAACTCTTCGAAAACGAAGCCCCGCAAACCGTCGGCAACTTTGTGAATCTGGTCGAAAAGGGCACGTATGACGGCACCATTTTCCACCGCGTGTTGCCCGGCTTTATGGCCCAAGGTGGCGATCCGAAGGGAGATGGCACCGGTGGCCCCGGGTACAACATCTATTGCGAATGCTATGAGAAAGACCACCGCAATCACTTCCGCGGTACGCTGAGCATGGCACACGCAGGCAAAGACACTGGTGGCTCGCAGTTCTTTTTGACCTTCGTTCCGACACCTCACTTGAACGGCGCGCATACCGCGTTTGGTCGCGTGATCGAAGGAATGGACGTTTTAGCCAAACTGCAACGCGTCGAACCCTCTGATCCCAAATCCGCCGCGAGCGCCGATAAGATCATCAAAGCCACTGTCGAACGCAAACGCGATCACGAATATGTGCCGACGAAGGTGATGGAGTAAGTGAATCGGTCTGATGGAATCCCGTTCCCAAGTATTTCCTTGGGGACATGGGGGCTGACCGGTGGCGAAACAATATGGCGCCGACGGGCCGCCATACCTGCGCGAGATTGCTGTGTCGCGCGCTAAAGCAGATCGTCATGCCTTTCGAACACACGACCACTCCACGTGTGGCAGCGACCTATTCCAGATTTTTGGCTACCGCGACATGCCTCGAAGGTTCTTTATTCTTGAAGTTGCGAGGGCGGAAACCGCATAATCAAGTCGAGGGATGGGCTGGCAAATTCCGCAGGCGACACTACAAAGGAATGTAAACGCGAATCGCATTTTTCATCCAATCTGAAATCTGCCATCCTCAAATCTACAA